>NZ_JAQMIL010000147.1:0-6312 GCF_029990105.1 Bradyrhizobium sp. Arg237L
TCGACTTGAACGGCGAGGCGAGGACGGCCAGAACGAAACAGAGCAGCCCGATCATTCCGCCAGCTTAGGCGTTTCCGTCACGTCATCAACTCGGATAAAGTTTTCGGTACACACAGGCTCTTCCGGCGCTCGGACCGGTTGCTCAAGAATCTTCGGTAGCGCCCTCGGCGGGATCTTTTCGACGGTCATCTCGCACTGCAGTCTAGGATTCGATCTGGGTTGTGCCTGCTCGCCAAGCGGATCGAGGAGGGTGTCTTCCGCTGGCCGAAGATCGAGGATGGTGTGGCGCGTCTGTCAGCGGCGCAGCTGTCGGCGCTGCTCGAAGGCCTGGACTGGCGGCTGGTCCAAGAGGCGCGGGAAACGTTAGCGCCGACACAAGCCGGATAATTTGGCTATCTGGACTATCGTGTTGAAAACGTGGTGATCCAGCGGTCGTGCAACTCGGATTATCGTGTGGTATTCTTTGGTTTGGCCCAGCCGCCTTCTCCCGCTTCGTGTGCTTGAGGATCTAGCTATGCCAAAGCCGGTTCAAATTGACGCCGACCTGTACGCACGCGCGGCCACTGCGGCATCGCGCGACGGAAAACAGGTTGAGACTTACATAAACGAGCTGATCCGATTGCAGCTCAGAGATGTGGAGAGAATGCACGAGATTGTTAGTGCGCTCGATGAGACCGCAACCGAAGACGATGCCGAAGGGACGTAATTCTCGGCGGAAATCGACAAGGGCAAACGGCTCAGACTCATGACCGCTCCAACACGAAAATCCGGATAGTGGGCCGCGCTGCGGCGAAGTGAATCAGGAGCCTCGCGATCATCGCAAAGCAGCAGCAATATGATCTGATCTGCGGGTGTCGAGCGATAATCTCCCTGATGATCCCAAGACGCTGAAGGCGATGCTGCTGGCCGAGCGGCATGAGAGCGAGCGGCTGCGCCAGATCATCAAGGAATTGCAGCGTCATCGCTTTGGCCGGAAGGCCGAGCCGCTCCCCGGGGAGCAAGTGCTGCTCGGTCTCGAGGACGTCCAACAGGTTGCGGCCTGTACAGAAGCCAGCCAGGACGAGATAGCCCCGGAAGGCCGGGCGGAGCGCGCACGCAAGCGCCACAACAATCGCGGAGCACTACCGGCGCATCTGCCGCGGATCGAGGTCGTGGTCGACGACAAGACCTGCCCCTGCTGCCAGGGCGACCTGCACCAGATCGGCGAGGACAAAAGCGAGCGGTTGGACATGGTGCCGGCGCAGTTCCGCGTCGTGGTGACCCGGCGTCCCAAATACGCCTGCCGAGCCTGTGAAGATGGCGTCCTGCAGGCCGAGGCTCCGACCCGGTTGATCGAGGGCGTACTGTCGACGGAGGCAACCGTCGCCCAGGTTCTGGTGTCCAAATATGCCGATCATCTACCGCTCTACCGGCAGGTCCAGATCTATGCCCGCCAGGGCATCGCTCTTGATCGATCGACACTGGCGGACTGGGTTGGACATGCCGCCTTCCATCTGCGCCCGCTGCATGAGCGCCTTCTCACGGTGCTTCGCGCGAGGTCCAAGCTGTTCGCCGACGAGACGACGGTGCCGGTGCTCGATCCCCGTCGAGGGCGCACCAAGACCGGCCAGCTCTGGGCCTATGCCGCCGACGACAGGCCCTAGGCGGGCCTCGATCCACCCGGCATCGCCTATGTCTATGCACCCGACCGCAAAGCCGGGCGGCTGTTCAGCCATCTCGCCGGCTTCAAGGGCATCCTGCAGGTCGATGGCTACAACGCCTACCCAAAGCTTGCTGAACGTGGCGAGGTCGAACTCGCCTTCTGCTGGGTGCACACGCGGCGCAACTTCTACGAACTCGCGACAGCCGGCCCCGCGCCGATCGCGAGCGAGGCGCTGAAGCACATCGCCGCATTCTATGCGATCGAGAAGGAGAACCGTCTCGATAACTTGCTGGACAGGCATCCAGTCCCATGCCGGTTGGTCCGCTCTTGCGAGCTCCAGCGATCCCACTGAGAGAGTGCTTGAAGGCAAGTACAGCAAGCCTCCCGAAAGCTTGCAGTCGCATTCGGATCCTCCCGTGTGCGAGCCTCTACCCGCGCGCCCGGCAATCCTTTCCTGATGGCCGCCGCCATGCGCTTTATCGTCGCATCGATCGCGGCAAGAGATTCGGGACGCGGAGCCACCGGCAGATACGTCAGGTCGATATCGACCGACAGGCGCGGCATGTCGCGGTGGAAGAGATTGATGGCGGTGCCGCCCTTGAGCGCAAAATCGGGCTCCTCCGCGACGAACGGGATCGTCTCGATCAACAAGGCCACTTGATGCCGATATTTTCAGACAGGGGCATTGAGATCGTCCGGGATGGTTATGAGATATTTGGTGTCGAGTTTGCCGCCCTTGACGAGCATGCGCTTTCCTTTGCCGAGATTGACTTTCGCCTTGTCGATCTGTTTGAGCCAGGCGTGCTGATGCCGCTCCGCGAACCAGAAGAACAGTCGTTTGACCTTGACGCTTTTGCAGTCGTTTAGAAGCGCTTGCAGCCGCCGGGGACTCAGGCTCCTCAACCCTTCCGCCAGCGCATCCACTTGGTGGAAGCTTTCGTGGCGGGGCAATTCGTCGAGCAGCTCGACGAACGCACGTTCGGGCGTCGAAACCGTGAGAGGCCATTCGAGTGGTCCCGGTATTTCGCGCGTCATACCGGACTTCGATCCGGGCGGGCTCTCGTGCGTTTTGAACAGGCTTTGCGAGCGGTGAACGCGGAATTTCTGTTTGAGCGGGAGTTTGCTGAGCCAGCCGGGAGCAGACCGCGTTCCGTATAGATGCACGGTCGAAGGACCTGTCTGGCTCAAGTAGTGTCCAAGGCCTTGCGCTTCGATCGCGGTACGTCCGCCGACGACGAGGTCGGAGCCGAGCAGTCGCTGGAGCGAAACGACAACGCTCTGCCACGAGAGTTCGCCGAGCGGGCGCTTGAAGGTTCCCCGCACCGGCTGAACGAGCCATCCGGCCGATACATATTGGCTGCGCAGGCTGGTGGAGTATTCATGTCGCTCCATCCAGGCGGCATCGACCAGAAGTCCCTGCGGGAGGGTTCTTTCCAGCTTGTTTAGCTTTCTGTCTTTTTGCTCAGCCATATTAAGTAAATTAGTATGTTTTCAAACCAGCCTTAAGGTTTTCAATCTCTCTGGTTTACGTAGTCAGACTAAGTAAAATGATAGAAAGTTAAACTCTGCAAAACCTCGCGATACCACAGCGCGAGGTCTTGAAATAAATCCGTTCTTTCTTCGATCTGGCGATCGCAGCGCCATCCATGAAAGCGGCTCTGGAGGCCCTGGGGCGCCGACAGCAATCTCTTTCAGCAGGGCGCGGCGAAGCAAAGCGAGGACCCCGACGTAATCGCCGCGACCATGGCCGCGCCGGACATCGTTCTGAGGCGTCCCGTCGGCTCCAACGGCCCCTTCAAGGAACATGCCGATCTGCCGACCGACATCGGATCGAAAAAGGCTGGCCGCAAGTCGGCAATCCGTAAATTGCACAAGCACCAGCCACTTACGGATGACCGGACCGCCAAACGAAAAGCCGCGCTGGCTTTCGAAAGGGAGCAGAAGCGCCGCGATCGTCAACGCGCAAAGGAAGAGGCTGCCCGGCAGAAGGAGCGCGAGCGACGGCAAAAGGCCGTCGACAAGGCGCAGAACGCCTTGGATGCGGCTCGTCGGAAGCACGAAAAAAACGCTTCGCAAATACAAGCCGAGCTCGAGGCGATCGAGGAAAGATCGCAGTCCGAAAAAGCCCATTGGGAGAAGGAGAAGGCCCGTTTGGAAGCCGCGTTGCGACGTGCACAAAGTTAGCTGCCGCCAAGCTGAGGTAGCCGAAGGGCCGGACCGTCATTTCCACTCTACTCCTAACGGCAGACGTTGGCGCTTGCCCGCCGGCAGTCTCCTACTCAAATTCAGACGTGCTCACCTCGCATCGGACCTTGTCTTTTGGCAACCGCGCGCGGGGCACGAAGAGGTCAGATACCGAACAGGCGCCGCTGTGCAGCGTTTACGCTTGCGGGATCAACTCCGTCCTCTCGCTTCTCACGGTAGAGTCCTTTGTAGTGATCTAGACCATAGAAAAGCGCTCCGTGGATCCCCTGTGCGTCTCGCTTGCGGATCGGACGCTCCCAAATCCGGTTCAACGCCGCGGATACTTCGTCCTGCGCGGGCAAATTGTCGAGGTCTTCAGCGAACTGGATTTCCTGTCCCGCATCGGGAAATAGACGTGAGAATTCCTCATCGGTTGCCTGGAAAATGCTGAAAGTGCTGTTTGACGCGCGGTCGATGACTTGGATGTTTTTCATGACCGCAGTTCATCCAGCCATTGCTGGGCTAATTTGGGTTCACCAGGAGTGTTTGAATGGTGAGAGGCTCGTATTTGCAGAAGGCGCTCGTGGAGCGCGAAAGCTTCTACTCCTAACCTGCAACGCAGGTGCTCGATTTGGGAGCCCAATTCAAGCAGTTCTTCCACAGAGGGGTCCTGCGCGCGGGAACGTGCAACTGCGCCAAGTCGCTTCAGAGCCGGCTCGTTGTGAGCAAAAAGATCCCATTGGCCCTTGGCGCACTTACCCAGGGCGGACAAAAGTAGACCCCGATATGAAGCTTCCAGGGCCTCAAGCTGTCGTTCGTCAGAGGGTCTCATCGGTCCGAAACGCTCAAAATTCGTGGGCTGATACTTTAGTGATCGCGTTAAATAGGATAAGCACCCTTTCACGTAACAGAAATGTCTAGTCCGGCAGGATCGCGGTTCACAAACAAGCGGGTTCTATCGCCATCATCAAACTCGATCGCGATCTCATCAGCGCGATGACGCCAATTCGGACCGTTTTCCCTTTCAAGAGCTCCGTTAATTTCTCAGCCTCTTGCTCTAACTCTGTCATGGAAAATTTTCCGGGATCCATGGGAGCACCGTGGCGACGTTCGTGCATGGGTCTGCGCTCCTGCGAGACGAAAGGATCATACTCCAGACCGCAGCACAGACAATCAGGGGATACATTATTTCCATCGCCGTAGCGCAGCCGTTGTGGCACTGGGAAAAGTAGGCCCCCTAGATACTCGCCGACCTATTGGAAGCGCGTACCTTAGCTTGTCCCCAGCGACCCGCAACCGGGTGCCGCCAAGCAAAAGATGTCCGCGATAGCCTTCCGTGCGCTCCGTGTGCCCGGTGTCAGGGCGCCCGTACCTTGACGCCGCCGAGGGTGTTGGCGGCTTTGGCGAAATCCTGGTCAAAGCTGATGAAGGCCTCGCAGCCTTCCGCTTTGGCTAGATGCAGGCCGTCCGCAAAATCCACACCCCGCCGCATCCAGGCCAACGCCTTGGCCGCGGCGGTTACATCTTCCAGAGTGGCGCGCGGTAGCCCGGCGAAATCGGAGAGGGCCTTGGCGCACTGGGCCGTGGAGAACCCATATACACTCCGCAGCACCCACTCGGTCTCTAGCAGGACTGTGGTGCAGACGAAGACATCATTGTTATCGATCAGCCTTCGTGCCCGGGCAGCCTGTCCGGGATCATCACCCACCAGATAGCGCACGATGAGATTAGTATCGATTGCGAGCATGCCGCCGTTTCGCCTCGGCGGCGATCCCTGCTTCCATATCCGCGATCGACTTTGCCGGCCCCTTATACGGCAGGGAGCCGAATACGTCTTTCGGCCGGGTGGGCGCAAAGGCGGGCATCGCCTTCAGCAATACGCCCTCGGGGGTATTCTCCACCATCAGTTCCGTTCCGGCAGGCCAGTGCCGCTGTTCCCGGATAGCCTTCGGCAATATCACCTGGCCCTTGGTCGAGACCGTGGTCGTCAGTTTCTGTTTGGCGGACATGGCGGCTTCATTGGTAAGACGAAAGTAAGATAGGAGGGCTTCGGCGGGATGGCAAGAGCGGCCGTCCAGCTGCTAGTCTAGGGGACGCGCTTTGCTCCCGAGACTGCCTGTCCGATCTGAGGAGACCTGGAATCCAATAGCGATTTCAACGACTTGCGGACGAGCTAGGGGACGTATTTTGCCCGGTGCTGCAGCAGCAGTTGTTGCATGCAGTGTCACGCTCGCTGGCGAGTTGCGGTTAGCCGCGGTCTAGGCGCTGAACAGCCGGCGATCCCAAAACACCGGCTCGTGCAGGGTCGTGATGTGACGGAATTGCGGGTGGGCGGGATTGATCAGCATGTTGTGGTCAACCCGCGCGACGACGCTCGGCACCATCAAGATGAGACTTCTCTTTTCGAAACACCAGGCCTCGCCAAAACGCTTGCTGACCGTTGCCGGCATCTGGTCCCAGCCGGGGAGTGAGGGGGGTGAAAAGAC
>NZ_JAQMIL010000148.1:0-5740 GCF_029990105.1 Bradyrhizobium sp. Arg237L
TGAACCTATGATTCGGCATAACCGAATCGTACACGCATCGGCCTATCAGCCAAGATTCTTGCCCAGTCTCGTAGTGAAACCTATCATGTCCCAACGACGCACAAGGTTTGATGGGTTTCCGCTTCGCTCTACCGATCCTACGATTGCTGGCCAATCTCGCGCTTATACGACGCATAGTTCGGCTGATCGACGGCGAGCTTGTCCATCGTAGTCTGCCAGAGATGATCGGCTAGTCCCGGTGTCTGCAGATCGACATCGCCGCTCGCGATCTTCTCCGAGAGCACGCGGTTCAGGTCGAACAGCGAGCCATCGATCTTGAGCAACTGCTTTAGCCGCGCTGCCTCCGCGGCGTCGGCCGCTTGTGCGAGCGAGAGCTGGCGCGTCACGAGATCGAGCGCGTTGATGCCGACGCGCAGCTTGAACGAATTGTGGCCCTTGATCGCAGGCGCGATCTCGCTCCGCAGGAAGTCCGCGACCGCCTTGATCAGCTCGTTGGGTGTCGGTTCATCCTGCATCTCAACGCCCTCGCGGTGCCAATAGCCTGAGCAGATCGATCTCGGTCTCCGAGGCGCGGCGGCCGATCATCGCGCGCTCCATCGAATGGTCCGGGCCAGCGCGGAAGCGCTGCATCATGCCGCAGCACATCACACCCCAGCGCAGCGTGCCCATCACTTCCCAGAACATCACTCTGCTAGGATCGACTTTGCGGCCGGTCTCCTCATAGCCTGCGAACAGATCCTCGCGCGAGCCAAAGCCGCCGACCGGCTTGTCGATCTCGCCGAAGCGCCAGGAGTTGACGCAGATCCAGCCGAGATCCTCCATCGGATCGCCGAAATGCGCGAGCTCCCAGTCCAGCACCGCGCGCACGCCGTCGGGACCAATGATGAGGTTGCCATGACGGAAATCGCCGTGCACCAGCGTCACCTCGTCCGATGGACCGGGATCGTGGTCGCGCAGCCAACGCAGCGCCAGCTCGAACACCGGGCGCAGCCAGTCGAAGCCGCGATATTCGCGCTCGAGATCGCCGATCTCCTTGGTCGCCGTCATCTGCCGCAGCTTCGGCAGCTTCGCCGCCGGCAAGCCGTGGATGCCGGCAGCGACCTTGCCGAGCTGGCGCGCCAGCAGCGGCCGCGCCTTCGCAAACTGCTCGTCGCGCAGGATTTTCCGCGCGATGGTCTCGCCCTCAATGCGCGCCATGATGAAGCCGGTGCCGAGTCCCTCCTCCGGATTCAGCACGTGCAGCACGCGCGGCGACGGCAGGCCGGCGTCGTGCGCGAGCTGCATCAAGCTCGCCTCGGCATCGAGCCCGGCCGCGCGCGAGGGTGCTGCACCAAAGCCCGGCGGCGCGCGGCGCAGGATTGCGCCGATAGTGCCGTCCGGATGCACGATATCGAACGTCCAGGTCTCCTGGCTGGCGCCGCCGGAAAGTTTCGCGGCGCCGGTGACGCCGGTCGCCCCCCGATGGAAGGACGCGACGCAGCGCGCGAGCTCGGCCTCGATCATTTGCCCTTGAACTTCGCCGGGCGCTTCTCGAGGAACGCGGTGACGCCTTCCTTGAAATCCTCGGTGGTGCCGGCAAGCCGCTGGGACTGGTATTCCAGGTCGAGCTGATCCTCGAACGAATTCTCCGGGCTGTCCCAATAGAGCTTGCGGATCAGCGACAGCGCAACCGTCGGCCCGTTGGCAAGCTCATGCGCAAGCTTCATCGCCTCGTCCATCAGCGCGCCGTCGTCATGGAGGCGGTTGATGAGGCCCCATTCCAGCGCCTTCTCGGCCGGCAGCCGCTCGCCCATCAGCGACAATTCGATCGCACGCGCCTTGCCGACCAGCCGCGGCAAGAGCCAGGTCGAGCCGCAATCCGGCACCAGGCCGATGCGCCGGAAGGCTTGCAGGAAATAGGCCGAGCGCGCGCACAGGATCATGTCGCCCATCAGCGCGAAGCTCATGCCGGCGCCCGCCGCCGGCCCATTGACCGCGGTGACGATCGGGCAATGCAGATTGCGCAGCCGCCGCAGGAACGGATGGAACGCGGTCTCCAGCGCCGCGCCTGCGTTACGCTTGCCCGGCGTCTGGTTGTTTCGTCCTTGCAGATTGGCGCCGGTGCAGAAGGCGCGGCCGGCACCAGTGATCACAAGGCAGCGCACCTCGTCCCGCTTGTCTTCGATCGCATCGAGCGCCTCGGCGAGGCCGCCGAGCATGTCGATCGACACCGCGTTCATGACTTCCTGATGGTCGAGCTTGAGGACCGCGACCGGTCCATCGAAATCGAGCGTGACATGTTTAAATTGCATTGTTTCCTCGTGGGTTGCACCCGCGCCATGGGTAACGCGGTAGGCCAAATCTTCGACCCATATTTGATTTTTGAGACGCGCTTGTCCATGGTGGAGCAAGCACGCCTCGCTTTCGGATGCACGATTAACGTGCGTCAGGCCAAATGGAAACACCCCAGGGAAATACGCCAAGGAAAAAATACCATGAGCATCTTCGACCTCTCCGGCCGCGTCGCGGTCATCACCGGTGGCAATGGCGGGATCGGGCTTGGCATCGCGCAGGCGCTGAATGCCGCCGGCTGCGATGTCTCGATCTGGGGCCGCAACGCCGAGAAGAACAAGGCGGCTGCGGCAACGATGGCGGCGGGTCCCGGCAAGGTCGACACCCGCATCTGCGATGTCAGTAATGCGGCCTCGGTGCAGGATGCGATGAAGGCGACGCTCGACACTTTCGGCCGCGTCGATGGCTGCTTCGCCAATGCCGGGATCGGCGGCGGCGGACGACGCGCCTTCATCGACCGCACCGAGGAGGAATGGCGAACCATGTTCGCAACCAATCTCGACGGCGTTTTCCACGTGTTCCAGGCCGCCGCCCGCCACATGACCGAGCGTGCCGAGGCCGGCGACGCCTTCGGCCGCCTCGTCGCCACCTCGAGCCTGGCGTCGCTGTTCGGCACCGCGCGCAACGAGCACTATGCCGGCACCAAGGCCGCGATCAACGCGCTCGTGCGCGCCCTCGGCGTCGAGCTTGCCCGCCATGGCGTCACCGCGAATGCGATCCTGCCCGGCTGGATCAAGAGCGAGATGACGGCTGGCATCATGTCGAACGAGAAATTCGTCGCCAATGTGATGCCGCGCATCCCCGTGCGCCGCTTCGGCGAGCCCTCGGATTTCGGCGGCATCGCCGTCTACTTGATGAGCAATGCGTCGTCGTATCACACGACGGATTGTTTCGTGATCGACGGCGGCTACACAGCGTTTTAAACGCTGTTCGAATTCCGTCATGCGGCAATGGCGTCCTGCGCTGCGTCAGCGCAGGCACCCATGAAAAAAGCGCGCTCGCACTTTGAAACCACCGCGTCTATGGTTGGCCGCAACGATCTCGGCGATGGGAGGAAGAACATGAAACACGCCTACATACCCCGGACCACCAACTACACGCTCAATCCGGGCGACGAGCTCAACGACCTCCGCATGTCGGATCAGGTCCGTCCGCTTTATGAGCATGTGAAGAAGTTCATCCGGGAAACCGTCGAGCCGATGTCGGTCGAATTCTATCGGCACGGCGAGAACAAGAAGGACCGCTGGAGCTTTACCGACGGCCAGATCGAGGTTTTGGAGAAAGCCAAGAAGAAGGCCAAGGAGGAAGGCCTCTGGAACTTCTTCCTGCCCGACGCCGAGACCGGCGAAGGCCTGAACAATCTCGACTACGCCTATATCGCGTCCGAGCTCGGCAAGAGCCCGCTGGCCTCCGAGACCATGAACTGCTCGGCGCCTGATACCGGCAACATGGAAGTGCTGGAGCGTGTCGGCACCAAGGAGCAGAAGGAGATGTGGCTGAAGCCGCTCCTGAACGGCGAGATCCGTTCGGCCTACGCCATGACCGAGCCCAACGTCGCCTCGTCGGACGCCAAGAACATCTCCACTACCGCCAAGCTCGTCGGTGACGAGTGGGTCATCAACGGCGAGAAATACTACATCTCCGGCCTCGGCGACCCCCGCTGCAAGATCATGATCGTGATGGTGAAGACCAATCCGGATGCGCCGCCAAGCAAGCAGCAGTCGCAGATCCTGGTGCCAAAGGACACGCCCGGCGTCGAGATCCTCGGCCCCATGCATGTGTTCGGGCAGGATCATGCCCCGCGTGGACACATGCATCTGCGCTTCAACAATGTCCGGGTGCCGAAGGAGAACATGCTGCTCGGCGAGGGCCGCGGCTTTGAAATCTCCCAGGTTCGCCTGGGGCCGGGCCGCATCCATCACTGCATGCGCACCATCGGCAAAGCGGAGAAGGCGCTCGACATGATGGTGCAGCGCGGCCTCACCCGTGAAGCCTTCGGCAAGAAGATCGCGCATCTCGGCGGCAATCTCCAGATCATCGCGCAGGCGCGCTGCGAGATCGAGGCGATGCGGCTGATGGTGCTGAAGGCGGCGAAGGCGATGGACGTGCTCGGCAACAAGGAAGCGCGCGTCTGGGTCTCCATGGTCAAGGCCATGATCCCCGAGCGCGCCTGCAAGATCATCGACCAGGCGATCCAGATGCACGGCGCCACCGGCATCTCGCAATGGACGCCACTGGCCGAAATGTACCAGGACGTCCGCCACCTCCGCTTCGCCGACGGTCCGGACGAGGTGCATTGGATGGTGGTCGGCCGGCACGAACTGAGCATGCCGTAAAGGGCGCGGCGATTCGTAGGGTCGGCAAAGCGAAGCGTGCCCACCTTCACGAGCCGAGCCAGAATGGTGGGCACGCTTCGCTTTGCCCACCCTACGAATCTAGCCGCCCTACGATCTCTGAGGAAAGCCACCATGGAATACGCTGCCAGCGATCTGAAGCCCCGCGAGCGATATAAGGTGCTGGCATCCTTCGTGCTGCCACGACCGATCGCCTGGGTGACGAGCACAGGCCCAACCGGCGTTGTCAATGCCGCGCCGTTCAGCTTCTTCAACGTGTTCTGCGAGGACCCGCCGCTCTGCATGTTCGCGGTCAATCTGCGGCCGGACGGGCGGGTGAAGGATACGCTTGTCAATATCGAGCGTACCGGCGAGTTCGTGGTCAACATGACCGACGAACCGCTGGCGCACGCGATGCACGAGACCAGCGGCGACTTTCCGCCTGATGTCGGCGAGCCCGATTATCTCGGGCTCAAGCTTGCGCCATCGACCAGCGTGGCGGTGCCGCGCCTTGCCGACGCGCCATGGGCGATGGAATGCAAGACCTGGAAGATCATCGACGTCAACGACCGCCGGCTGATCATGGGTGAAGGCATCCACTTCTACATCCGCGACGAGCTGTGGGACCGCGAGGCCATGCGCGTGCACATGGAGCGCTACCACCCGGTCGGCCGCATGTTCGCCGACCGCTATTGCCGCACCGATGACCGGGTGGTGTTTCCGACCGCCGAGGGCGCGAAGCCGTAGATCCGTAGGGCGAGCAGGCGCACCGCGGTCGTCTGACGCTCTGCGCGCGATGGTGGGCACGCTGCGCTTTGCCCACCCTACGACGTTCGTGCAATCGGCACGCTCTCTCCACGTCATTGCGAGCGCAGCGAAGCAATCCACGTCTCCGCAAGTGGCGCGATGGATTGCTTCGCTGCGCTCGCAATGACGGGGTAAGTTCTGATTCAAATGTCAAACAGCGGAAGGGATGTGCGTTCGCATTCTCGCGGCCAGTTACGCCCGAGCTTTGCGTTCGTTTCACCCTCTCATTGAACAGAGGGCGCAGGGAAAGCCGGGTGCCGGTTGCACCC
>NZ_JAQMIL010000149.1:0-5628 GCF_029990105.1 Bradyrhizobium sp. Arg237L
CAGATCGTACCGCTTGGATTGGCAAAACCCTCGAACGTTTTGCAGAGGCTGTTCTTCAGAGCTCGTATGGATCATTGCCGCTGGTCCGGATTTCGGTTTTGTGCAAATCCCGGACCCGAGCTGGACATGCTACAACGTCGGTCAAGAAACTCTTGCCAATGCAAATGTCAGCTTCGGATCACAAGAGGCATTTGGCGCCGCCCTGAGCAACCTCCGGTCTACCCCCGTGAGCTGACGTGGTGATCTTCAATCCGGGTTTCGGCTATGGGCCCAAAAGGCGACATGAAAACTGCCGCCAGAGCTCTACGATGCACGAGATCCTTTCTTTCCGCCCGGTAGGAGACCAGCAGCTCGATAGCCATCGATGAGTGCATCGAACAGTGAGATGTCCGAGCGGCTGCGCGCCATGAGCTGGGCCCCCGCGACGGCGGCGAAGATCGAGCGGGCTCGGGCTTCGCTCTCCTCACGTCCGATCAAGCCCGCTGCGACAAGAGTTCTGCTCAGCCACGCGACGTTGACGTCGGCGAAAGCTTGCACCTCCTTCTGAACCTCTACCGGGAGGTCGTCGTATTCGGCGGACATGAAGCTGCAAAGGCACAGACGGTTGCTGCTCTCAAGCGATCTTCGGAAGATGCTGGGATATGCTTGCAGACAGCGCAGCGGGTCGGCGCATTCCGCCGACATGGCGTCCAGTTCGGCGGCCGTATCTTCCCAATAACGCTTCGCTACAGCCGCGCCGAGATCGGCCTTGCTCGGGAAGTGGTGGTAGATGCTCGGGGCTCTGATACCCACCTCGGCCGCGAGATCGCGGAAGTTCAGGCCGCTATAGCCATGAGCCTGCGCCGTCCGCCTAGCCGCTGCCAAGATCGCCTCTCGTGAATTTGCGCTCAAAGAACACCCCTGGGGTTACCTACCAAGCGTTAGATAGGGCTTGACGCTGGGTTTCGAAAGAGATATCCGCAATCTACCAAGTGTTAGGTAGGTAACGACCCATGAAGACCGACATCATCTATTCCGACGCGACCAAGCTGGCCGAACTGATCCGCACCAAGGAGCTGTCGCCAGTGGAGGTCGTGCAGGCACATCTCGACCGCATCGGGGCCGTGGACCCGAAGATCAACGCGATCGTTACGGTTGCGGACGGTGCGCTCGAAGCCGCCAAGGTGGCGGAGAAGGCGATCGTCGCCGGCGAGGAGCTTGGGCCGCTGCATGGCGTGCCCTTCACGGTGAAGGACTCGATCGACACTGCGGGCGTGGCGACCCAGCGCGGTTCGCCGATCTTCAAGGGACGCGTTCCCGAGATCGACGCGACCAGCGTCGCGCGCATGAAGAAGGCGGGCGGCATCTTGCTCGCAAAGACGAACCTCCCCGAGTTCTCCTACTGGATCGAAAGCGACAATCTGCTCTCCGGCAGGTCGAATAATCCTTGGGATCTGACCCGCACGCCTGGGGGCTCGAGCGGCGGTGAATCCGCGGCCATCGCGGCGGGCATGTCGCCGCTGGGACTGGGGACCGACCTTGCGATCTCGGTGCGCGGTCCGGCCGCGCAAACCGGCATCGTCTCCCTCAAGGCAACGCATGGGCGCGTACCCATGACTGGAATCTGGCCGCGCGCGCCGCGGCGCTTCTGGCATGTTGGTCCCATGGCACGCAGTGTCCGCGACCTCGCGCTCGCCTTCTCGCAACTGGCTGGCCCTGACGGCCAAGACGCTTTCGCAACGAGCAGCACCGCGCAGTTCGATGCCGGCCTAGGGCGCTCGCCCCATCGTCAGCTCCGGGTGGGCTGGCTGGTCGAGCCCGGCTTCGGGCCGGTCGACCCCGAGGTCGCCGCCACGGTGAAGGCGGCCGCCAACGCGCTCAAGGACCTGGGCTCTTTCGTGGAGCCGGTGCGCATCCCGGCGCTCGAGCGCGACTTCGCCCTCGACGTGTTCAACCGCCTTCACGTGATGGAGATGAAGCCTGCATTCGCGGAGGCAACCGCCGGCCGCAGCCAGGACGAGCTTTATAAAATGGCCAAGACCATGCTCTCGCTGCCCGACACGTCCATGAAGGACTACATCGACGCGGAGCAGGCCGCCGAGCGGCTGCGCGACGGCTATGCCGACTATTTCAGGACATACGACGCGCTGATCACCCCGGTCCTGCCGATCCCGGCCCACAAGCATGGCACCGCAGAGTTCGTCATCAACGGCAAGATCGTGGACGCCACCTACCTCCAAGGCGCGACCGTGCCGCTCAATGTCACCGGCTTGCCCGGGCTGTCGATGCGGTTCGGCACCAGTAAGGAAGGACTGCCGATCAACGTGCAACTCGTCGGAAGCTGGCTCGCCGAGTCGACCATCCTGCATCTTGCCTCCCTACTCGAAAGCGTGAGCACCGTGCGAGACCTGCATCCGAACCTCTGAGAAGAAGGCCTCTAACCGAACGCGAGCGCCGGCATCGTGCGACTCCGTCGCGATGCCGGCGTTAGCTGAATCAACAATCGACCGGAAGTCGGAGTTTGCGCTGTCTCATCGGTTCTTCCTTGGTCCCCGCCCGGGCATCGTGATCATTCCGACCAGTGATCCGGAAGTAGTCAGGTTGAAGCTCGACAATGTCGCTTAGGGTCAAAAGCGACGCTCGAAGGCCCCCACAAGCTCGGTCCGAAGCCGATGATCTGGCGAAGTCTCGGTCTTAGGGGACGTACTTTGCTCACTGCCTCGCATCTGCTTGCCGACTATGGGAGTCCAGACGATGCGATTCCAGTCATTAGCGGCCCAGCTGGGGGACGTAGTTTGCTCGGTGCCGCAATCGGCGGTCCTAGCTTACGGCTCGTTGCCGGAATCCAGCGTCTGCAATCTCAATGTTTTGGAGAGGAGCTGGGGACGTACTTTGCCCCCCGCTGCAGTGCAGTGGTGGGCAAAGTTGGTCCCCTACAAGTTTGTGCCCTAATGGGGCAAAGTAGATCCCCTCGCTAGGAAAGATAAAACCTCCGCCGGCGACGGCGGGGTTCTTATCTCGATCAGCATATGCCAGCTAGATCGGGGGGCCGCCCGATGCGCCGCCCCCGGCTCCGTCCCCACCGTCGTTTTCGTCGCTCGGGTCCGGGTCTATCTTTTTCCTGAACTGTGCGATGGTCTGCTTGATGCGTTTGATGACCCGCCGCACGGCGTCAACCGTCGGCTCGGCCTTGGTTGGAACGAACTCGTCGTAGTCGCTATGCCGGACGCGATGGCGCATTCTCAGGCATTCGAGGAGGTCGCGCCGCATCTCTTCGTCGAAAAGGGCAGGCCTCGCGTTGGTCCCCGGCATGGGTCTCGCGACGCGCTCCAGAAGGTCCCGGTGCCAAGCTTCGCCCGACGGTGGCGTCTCACCCAAGATGTCGAGAATTCGTTTCACAGCGTTTTCGACGGATGTGTAACCGGTGGCCATCGCGTGCATAAACGAGGTCGAGCTCTTGTAGCCCTCAAGATCCGGCGCGTCGAAACCGCCGGCGTCGAAGATCCGGAGCGCCATGCCGAGGTGTCTCAGCGCGTCGTCGATATCCCTGTCGACGTCAGTCCATCTGGAGTCGCTCATGGCACCTGGATCATGTGATTACGGATGCGATCCAAAAATCCACTGCTGGACCTTGATTTCAGATGGATGTCGGCCGGCAGATTCTGCCTGCGGCAGGCGTCCTCGACAAAGTCGAGGGCCTCCGCTTCGCGCTCGGCCGGGAAGTCGACAATGACATCCAGATCGCTGTCGAACTTCATCCTGTCCTCGGCGGCAGAACCGAAGATGAAGAACCTCCCGCCGTGTTCGGCGCCGAATGCCTTCATCTCGGACATGACGCGATCAACCGCGGCGCGACGCCTCGCGGTCTCACGAGCCTTCCTTTCGGCAACGGTCACGATCAGGGACATCGGTTGTTCTCATCGAAATACGCCTGCACTCTCAAATATAAACAACCGGTCAGAAACAAGAAAGAGCACCGATCCCCGTCTGACAGCTATGATTACCGCTTTCAGCCGATACAGCCCCGACAGCCGGCCCCGGAACAATTCCTCAGGCCAGCGACACGTCCGTCTCATCCCGGATCGAGCGATCTTGGCCTCTTCGATCAAGGCCTCGTCCAGAATGACGTCAGGGGGTCGCCTGCCAGGGGACTGCTCGCTTCTGCTTTTCGGCTTCACCGGCTCCGTTTTCCTGAGGTGCCGTTAACGATGATGCGCGGCTTTTCGCGGGGAACGCGGCCGCGCATCTGCTCACCGGGTACGCAGGCAGTCGGCCCCAAGATCAAGAAAGATGCCGTTCTGCGGCATGTACGAAGCGCCGGCCAGCATCGATATCGGGGGACGCTCTTTGCCCGGCTCGACGTTCGATAATCCAGAATTCACGAAATCCGACGCAGTAATTTCCGCAGGTTAGCGCCGCACTAGGGTACGAACTATGCCCGGCCCTGCAGTGGGCAAAGTAGGTCCCCTAGCCTAAAACACATAAAGCCCCGCCAGCGATGGCGGGGCTTTTCATTTGGGATGTCGCGGGTCGAGGACGAACTTCGATCAATCGGACCTATGTCCGCTTTACCTCGACAAGCCGGCATCCAGGATGGACGAAAGGATCTTCAGTTCCGGGCCAAGAAGCGACGTCGGATGCCCGGCATTTGGAATCCCGCTCTCAGCCTCAGACGAATATTAGCCGCTACTCCTTGGTAGCGAGGCGATCCAGTAAATCCCGCTGTTTCCGCCCTCTCCAATTCTCGTCATCGCGCCGAAGGACCACTATGAGAACGAGAGTAGCTGCCCCGAAACCAATCATCAGTGGTTTCGCTACAGCATGAATACGTTCCTGCCTGTCCGTGAAGAAGTGCGTACCCCCTTTAATGTTGTGAGGGTGAACGAACTCGGCGTCAGCGAACTTAGGCTGTTTCATGGCAACCGTTTCAATGAAACCGACCGTGCATAGCGACATTAGGGCCACCGCCGAACTCGCGAGCAGGATCGCGCGTAGCAGCCGCATCGATGACGACATCTCTTGCCAAGGACGGTGTCTTGGCTTCGCGTCACTTAACCCGACTCCGTGAAAGCTGGACCGGTCTTTCCTCCGCATCACCCGCCAATTTTCGTAGGCAACAACACCCATCAAAAGCACCACGATGCCGATGACCATTGCTCCCACCGGAGGCAGGTCTATTGGACCAAGCGATGCGAGTGTCATAGGAAAGAACCGCCTCTAATGAGGTGCACGTCTGGTCTAGCCGCTGTGGGTCGCATGCAGGGCTACGATGCCAACCTGCCCCTAATTCTCTACCTGGCATGGATTATACTTGTTTTTTTTCCTGCAGTGAGGACGTTCCGGCTTTTTCCTGAAAGCCGAGTCCCGGAATCCGTCTCTGTCGCGCTCGCTGGCCCAGGAGTTGCGGTCAGCCGCGGTCTAGGCGCCGAACAGCCGGCGATCCCAAAACACCGGCTCGTGCGGGGTCGTGGTGATGTGACGGAATTCCGGGTGGGCGGGATTGATCAGCATGTTGTGGTCAACCCGCGCGACGACGCTCGGCAACATCAAGATGAGACTCCTCTTTTCGAGACACCAAGCCTCGCCAAAACGCTTGCTGACCGTTGCCGGCATCTGGTCCCAGCCGGGGAGTGAGGGGGGTGAAAAGAC
>NZ_JAQMIL010000150.1:0-5499 GCF_029990105.1 Bradyrhizobium sp. Arg237L
GAGCGGCGGCGCCAGCGTCACCCGCAGACGCCCGCGCACGCTCTGGTCGCGCCCGAAGACGCGCGTCTCCAGCTGGTGCGACGACGCTTCCATCTGGTCCGCGAACTCGAGGACCTCCTCGCCTGCAGCCGTCAGGCGGTAGCCCGAAGGCAGCTTTTCGAACATGTGGACCCCGAGGCGTTCCTCGAGCTGGGCGATGCGTCGCAGCACTGTCGCGTGGTTCACACCGAGGCGCTCGGCGGCAGCCCGCACCGAGCCTCCGCGCGCGACGGCGAGAAAGTAGCGAACGTCATCCCAGTCGATCATGGTGCAATCCGGCACCGCGGGGTGCGCCTTCCAAAGCCCGTGTCCAATACCATCGAATAACGTCTCGTCCTCGGACAAGTGGGGCGGCGACTTTGGCGCCTGAGGCGTCGCTCACCGCGCACACCGCATGCCGTGGCTGAAGTTACTAGCTCGCCTGGTTCGATTTTGCACCACCGATGTGCGAACTTCCGCACTGAACGCCTGACGCGGCCGGACCCATTTCAGCCTCGACACCGTCCCCGGACGAATGCTTGGGGGCAACTGAGGAAAGCCGAAAGGAGAAGTCATGGGAAAGCTTGAGCGCAAGGTTGCAGTCATCACGGGTGGATCGAGCGGCATGGCGCTGGCGAGCGCCAAGCGGTTCGTTGAAGAAGGCGCTTATGTTTTCATCACGGGCCGGAGGCAGGAGGCGCTCGATGAGGCCGTCAAGCTGATTGGCCGGAACGTGACCGGCGTGCGCGGCGACGCGGCCAATCTCGACGACCTCGACGGTTTGTTCGACACGGTCAAGCGGGAAAAGGGCAGGATCGACGTCCTGTACGCGAGCGCCGGCATGGGCGAAGCCGTCCCACTGGGCGAGATTACCGAACAGCACTTCGATGCGACCTTCGGCCTGAATACGCGCGGCACGCTGTTTGCGGTTCAGAAGGCGTTGCCGCTGTTCAACGATGGCGGATCGATCTTCATGACCGGATCAGTTGCTTCGGTGAAAGGTTTTCCTGGTTACGGCGTGTATTCGGCGAGCAAGGCGGCGTTGCGCTCATTCGCACGCACTTGGCTCAACGAACTGAAGGGCAGGAATATCCGGGTGAACGTGCTGAGCCCGGGGCCGATCGCCACACCGATGCAGGACCAAGTTCTCACCGAGGAGGCGAAGCGGATGTTCGAATCCCTGATCCCGCGGGGAAAGATGGGTCGTCCAGAGGAAATTGCGGCGGTCGCGCTGTTTCTTGCTTCGGACGATTCGAGCTTCGTGAATGGGGTGGAGTTGTCTGTCGACGGCGGCTTCTCGGCCATCTGAAAGGCCGGGGAATCAATATCAACACGGATCGGAGAAGCATTATGAGCTATGCAATTGTAGGATTCGGTAAGATAGGCCAGGCCCTCGCCCACGCCTTCGCCCGTAAAAACATCGACGTGACCGTCGCGAGCCGCCGACCGCCCGAGGCATTGGCGCCGCAGGCTCGGGCGATTGGACCCATGGTCGTCGCCAAGTCGCTGCAAGATGCGCTCGAGGCCGACACAATCATCCTGGCGGTCCCGTTCGGGGAGCATCGCGAGGTTGCGAAGGCCCTGTCGAGCTGGAAAGGCAAGACGGTCATCGACGCGATGAACGCGTTAGTTCCTCTTGAAGAGCTGGACGGTCTCCCGTCCTCCGCCTTCGTCGCGAAGGCGTTCACCGGCGCCAAGTTCGTGAAAGGTTTCAATCACCTGATTGCGGCCACCCTGGCTGCCGATCCGATCGTCGAGGGCGGCCACCGGGTCGTCTTTCTGTCGAGCGACGACGAGGACGCGACCGCTCCCGTGGTGGCCTTGGCCAAACAACTCGGGTTTGCACCCGTCAAGCTGGGAAAGCTCAACGAGGGTGGCGCGCTGGTGCATGCACGCGGCCGCGTTTGGGGCCAGCTCATCTTCCAGGATTTGTTCAAGAAGGAGCAGTAATCGATCTACGACCGTGTGATCGACGCCGAGAACTGGTCGCGCGCGCTAACTTCTTCGAGCAGCGCGCGACCGAATATTTGAAGGCCACAAAGTCGCGAAGGTTGGGGTGGGCCTGACGGCGTATGGGCGCCGTTCGAAGAGCGGGGAGACGCCCGACAGAGCGGCAGATCTGCGGGTCGCCTAGAATCTATCGACTACTATCGATGGCCTAGGATTCGCTCGAGTGTCCTCTGCTATCCGATACTACTCCACGGTACTCCCCTTCACTCCCACTCGATCGTCCCCGGTGGCTTGCTCGTCACGTCGTACACCACCCGGTTCACACCCCTCACCTCGTTGATGATACGCGTCGCCGTCGCCCCGAGGAAGCTCATGTCGAACCGATAGAGGTCCGCCGTCATGCCGTCGGTCGAGGTCACCGCGCAGGCCGACGACGTATTCGTACGTCCGGCCGTCGCCCATCACGGGCTCGCGGCCGGCATGAAAGCCCCTGAGGTTAAGAGGTCCCGTAACGCCGTGCGGCCTCGATGGTCAGTCCCTTGCCGACAGCCCCGAACGTATCTCCATCAATCGCCCGCGCCGCTGGCAGTTTCGCCGTGATTGCCTTGCGGACATGGGCCAGTTGAACCGACCCTCCGGTCAGAAACACCGCGTCGATGTCGGCTCCCGCAAGGCCGGCCTGCTTCAGGCAAATGTCTATCCGCGCCTCGATGCGGTCGGCAAGACGCTGGGTGTAACTGACCAGATCCCTGCGTCGTACCTCGGCTTCCAGGCCCTTCTCAATCCACTCCAACGCGATGTTGGATTTCGGCGTCTCCGAGAGCCCTATCTTGACGCCTTCGACATCCATCGCAAGCGTGTGTCCGCGCTGCTCGTCGAGCACCCGCACCAGACGATCGAGCAATTCCGGCTGCTTCGCCTCATAACGCACCTGACGTATTTCGCTGATGACTTTTGAGTCATACATGCGGTTGATGCTCGACCACGTCGCGAGGTCGTGGAAATAGCTCGACGGGACTTCCAGATCCTCCCGCTTCATAGCCGAGCGATAGCCGAGCAACGGCATCACGACACCAAGGCTGAGATACCGATCGAAATCGGTGCCGCCGATGCGGACGCCGTCGTTGGCCAGGATATCGTCCTTGCGCTCGGCGTGGCGATGCCGCTCCGGCGACAACCGAACAACTGAAAAGTCCGACGTTCCCCCGCCGATATCGGCGATCAGCGCGATTTCCTCGGTCCCGATTTGACGTTCGTAGTCAAGCGCCGCTGCGATCGGCTCGAACTGAAATGAGATGTCACCAAAGCCGACTTGCTTGGCTATATCGCGCAAAGTCGCCTCCGCCTTGGCATCGCCAGTCGGATTGTCATCGACGAAGTGTACCGGGCGGCCATGTACGACGTGACACAAAGGGTGTCCGATGACCTCTTCCGCGCGCCGCTTCACCGCACCAATATAGTAAGCGATGACATCACGGAAGCTAACGCGCGCGCGGCCGACGCGGGTGGTCTCGTCGATCAGCGTCGTGCCGAGCACCGATTTGAGGCTGCGCATCAGTCGCCCGGCGTCACCCTCTACATAAGCTTCGATGGCACGACGGCCAATATGGGTGCCGGCGTCGGCTTTGTAGAAGATTGCGCTTGGAACCGTGACGTGAGCGCCCTCAAGCGCAGCCAGCACCGGGCTATTGCCAATGATTGTGCCAAGCGTAGTGTTCGATGTCCCAAAATCCAGACCGCAAATCGCCCCCGGGCGGGCGTGAATTATTCCCACTCAATCGTCCCCGGCGGCTTGCTCGTCACGTCGTACACCACGCGGTTCACGCCCTTCACCTCGTTGATGATCCGCGTGGCCGTCGCCCCCAGGAACGACATGTCGAACTGATAGAAGTCCGCCGTCATGCCGTCAGTCGACGTAACCGCTCGCAGGCCGACGACGTATTCATACGTCCGCCCATCGCCCATCACGCCGACTGTCTTCACCGGCAGCAGCACCGCGAACGCCTGCCAGATCGCATCGTAGAGGCCGGCTTTGCGGATCTGGTCGATGTAGACGGCGTCGGCCTGGCGGAGGATGTCGAGCTTTTCGCATGTGATGTCGCCGGGGCAGCGGATGGCGAGGCCGGGGCCTGGGAAGGGGTGGCGGCCGACGAAGGCTTCGGGGAGGCCGAGCTCGCGGCCGAGCACGCGGACTTCGTCCTTGAACAGTTCGCGCAACGGTTCGACCAGCTTCATGTTCATGCGTTCGGGCAGGCCGCCGACATTGTGGTGCGACTTGATCGTCACCGACGGGCCGCCGGTGAAGGAGACGCTTTCGATCACGTCGGGATAGAGCGTGCCCTGCGCCAGGAATTCGGCGCCGCCGATCTTTTTGGCCTCCTGCTCGAACACGTCGATGAAGAGGCGGCCGATGGTCTTGCGCTTCTGCTCGGGGTCGGTGACCCCTGCGAGCTCGCCGAGGAATTGCTTCGACGCATCAACGTGAACGAGCGGGATGTTGTAGTGATGGCGGAACAGGTCGACGACGGTCTCGGCCTCGTTCAGCCGGAGCAAGCCATGGTCGACGAAGACGCAGGTGAGCTGGTCGCCGATCGCTTCATGGATCAGCACCGCCGCGACCGCTGAATCGACGCCGCCGGAGAGGCCGCAGATCACCCTGCCTTTGCCGACCTGGGCGCGGATCTTCTCGATCGCCTCGTCGCGGAAGGCGCGCATGGTCCAGTCGCCGGTGAGGCCTGCGACCTTGCGGACGAAGTTGCGCAGGAGCTTGGCGCCGTCGGGCGTGTGCACCACCTCGGGGTGGAACATCAACCCGTAATACTTCCGCTTCTCGTCCTGGATCACCGCGAACGGCGCGTTGGCCGAGATGCCGGCCACCGTGAAGCCCGGGGGCATCTTCGTGATGCGGTCGCCATGGCTCATCCAGACCTGGTGGCGCTCGCCCATCGACCAGGTGTCGTCGAACAGTTTGCTCGCGGTCTTTACTTCCAGATCGGCGCGGCCGAACTCGCGGTGGTGACCGCCCTCGACCTCGCCGCCGAGCTGGGCGGCCATGGTCATCTGGCCGTAGCAGATGCCGAGCACGGGGACGCCGGAGTCGAAGATGAGCTGCGGCGCGCGCGGCGAGCCCTCCTCATGCACCGATTCCGGGCCGCCGGAGAGGATCACCGCCTTGGGCTTCATGTCCTTGAAGGCGGCCTCCGCCTTCTGGAATGGCACGATCTCGGAATAGACGCCCTCCTCGCGGACGCGGCGGGCGATCAATTGCGTCACCTGACTGCCGAAATCGACAATCAGAATCTTGTCATGCGCCGAGGCCACGGAGGGCGTCGACGGCGAGCGGTCGGGCTTGGCGGCTGTCATGGACAGCAGATACGCGACGGGGGGCGGCATCGCAACCCTCCCGGGGGCGGCGGGTGCGGGCTGGTGACGGCCATCCACGGGGTTTTGCCGACAGCTCGTAGATTCCATGGGGCGGTGAGCGCGCCCTTTCCGGTAGGTTTGGGTTTCCACACTCGAACCATCGGAGAG
>NZ_JAQMIL010000151.1:0-5027 GCF_029990105.1 Bradyrhizobium sp. Arg237L
CTCCGATGGTTCGAGTGTGGAAACCCAAACCTACCGGAAAGGGCGCGCTCACCGCCCCATGGAATCTACAAGTTGCGGCGCGCCTGCGAAGTGACGTCGTCACTTATCACTCCGCTAATACACGATGGTCGTGCGCACGCCGACCATCACGCCATCCTTGATGCGATGCGTCTGCGTGGGATCGTAGGGGTCGACCGCGCCGCCACCGGGATGCGCGATATATTGAAACACCGGCTGCAGCAGGAAGCCGGGCCTGACCTCATGCTGATAGGTGACTTCGAGGATCGCCTCGTAGTCGCGGATCGGGTATGGCGTGCCGGTGAAGAACTGGGTGTCGCGGTCGAAGGCACGGGCGCGGTCGGATATCCTGGCGTAGGTTGCCGCGATGCCGAACCTGTCGTTCGGATGGGCATCGCTGAAACCGGTGAACAGGAAGCCGCCGTCGACATAGGTGCTGATCAGATTGCGATCGGACGGACTCACCGAGGCCCGCATGAAGAATGCGACGCCCTTGTCCGAACCGGGTGCGGCGCGCGCCAATTGCTGCTCATAGACCATGAACAATCCCTGGTTCCGGCGCCACCATGCCGGATCGCCGGAGCTGTTGGGATCGGCGAGCGACAGGCCGTCGGCCGAGAAGCGCTGATCGGGAAACGACATCATGTGATACCAGCCGCCGCCGGTGATCGTCGCCGGCAGCCGGCTCTCGCCGATCTCGAATTTGTATTTGAGCTGTCCGATCCACCAGGGCGGATCGTTGACGCGGAACAGAAGACCGTTGGCATTGGCGATCTGCGAGTCGTCCGCGTCCGGCGGCGCCGCGCTGCCGTCGAACAGTGCGAGATAGGCCGTGATCCGGTCCGAGAGCGCCGCCTTGATGCGGATGCCGGGGACGGCAAGCGGCGGTGACGGGCCGCCGCCCGGCAAATTGATGCCGGTGATGCCCGGCCAGCCCAACGCGGAGTTGATGAAAATGTCGTCGTATTGGCTATCGATGAATTCGACGTCCGAAGCCTGCTGCCCGACGCGGACGGCAAGCTTGCCGCCGAGCAGTTGCTGCTCAATCCAGAGTTCGTAGAGGCGCGTGGAGGATAACGCCTCGACGCCCGAGACCAGCATCAGATTGCCGATATAGCTGCGCGACAGGCCGTCGCCATGGATCTGGAACATGTTGGCGTGGAAGGTGGCGCCGGTCCAGCCCATCACCTTTTCAAGGTCAATGGTGGTGCCAAGGTCGAGACGCCCGGTATAGATCGCGCCGGTACGCATGCCGCCGGAGACGTTGGCGAGCCCCTCGCCGATATAGGTCAGGCTGAACTGGTAGCCGGCATCCGCCAGCCTGTCGCGCAGGTCCTTGTTGCCGCCGTCGGGCTGATCTGCCGCGCGGGCGGCTGCGAGGGCAACGGCGGTGATCGCCGCGAATACCGTGACCGCGCGGATGAGCACTCGGTACATGCAATGATACCGCAGCCCGTTATTTGACGATGCCCAGGCGACGCATGATCAGGTAGGCAAGGCCGGAGGCGCCGATCAACAGCACCGCGGCCCACAGGAAGCCGCTGTCGACGTCGGTGAGCGGCAGCCCCTTGGTGTTCATGCCGAAGATGCCGGTGACCAGCGTCGGCGGCAGCAACATCATGGTCACGACCGACAGCGCGTGCAGATGCCGGTTGCTCTCCTCCTCCAGCTTGAAGCGAAGCTCCTCCTCGAGCAGCCGGCTGCGTTCGCGCAGCTCGGTGATATCGTGGTCGAGGCCATCGAGCCGCTGTGCGAGCTTTGCGGCATGCAGGCGTAGCGCCGGGCTGAGATTGTCGGGGCTCTTCTGCTCGAGCCGGTGGAACAGGACGCGCAAGCCGGCAAGCTGACGGTGCAGCCTCAGGCAGGTCCGCCGCAAACGGCCGAGCCCGGCGCGCATCTCCGACTTGGTCTCGCCGGACAGCACCCGCTCCTCGATTTCGTCGATCTCGGTGCCGATCTTGTCGGCCATCCGGTCCATGGTGTCGGCGACCTCGTCGATGATCTTCTCAAGCAGCGCCGCCACCGTCGCGACACGATGGCCGCCCTCGAGCACGCGGCGCGTGGCATCCACTGCGCACAGCGCCTGATGGCGGCCGCTGATCAGGAGACGCTCGGTCATCGCGAAGCGAAGGAAGCCGGTTTCCTCGGTCGGGGAATCGATCTCGCGGATGAGATCGGAGAACACGCCGTAGACGCAGTTGTCGATGACGTGAAGCTGCTGGAAATTGTCGTGCGACAATAGCAGATCGCGCGCGAGCGCGGGCATCTGCAGGCCGGCAAGCCATTGCCGCGTGCGACCATCCGCCAGATTGAAATGCAGCCAGAGCCTGCCATCATGGCTGAACTCGATCGGCGCATCGATGGCTAAGGATTCAGCGTTGCCGTCGCTATGCAGACGGAATGCCCACACCAGACCTGGGATCACCGGGGTGGCGTCCGCGGGCACGCTGACGATTTTCGCTGGTTCAGCCGACATGACCAGCCCGAAGCTCAACGCGATGCATCGCTAACCCCTGCTGCAGCCAGCACAAGACCCGTGCGGAGCATCCACCCCGCACGTACGTCAGCACGCGATACAATTACGATTTTGTTACAGTTTGATGTCGCAGCCTACTCCGCGGCGAGACCGGTCGCGGCAACCTGCTCGGCTTCCTTGTTGTAATCGTGCACGACGCGACCGAACGGCAGCGTCAGATCGGCGAGGAAATGATGCGCGCCGACCACGCGGCGCACCGGAAAATCCGCAACCGGCGCATTGACATGCGGCACCAGATGCAGCCGGCCGGGGCCGATCCATGAGCCCTTGACGTTGATGTCGGTCAGGTTGATCGCAACGAGCTGGCAGACTTCGAGACGGCCGTCGACGCCCGGGATCATCTTCAGATTAATTTGCGTCTTCGACAGCGTCGCGCGGGTGATGTCGCCATTGCCCGCCATGCTCTCATGCTTGTAGCCCATGGTGCCCATGGCGACGAGCTGGCCGGCATATTCGAGCGTGCCGGTCAGCGTGTCCTTGACGATCTCGAGCTTGGGATGCGCGTATTTCTTCGGAAAGCCCCAGATCTCGCGGCCCGCCGCAATCGGCGGATCATCGTCGAGGTACATCTGCGAAACAAAATTGACCTCTTCGCCGTGCAAGCGCGCCGGGATCACCAGACCGGACTCGGTATAGCTGCCGAAGCCGGAACTATCAGGCATCTTGATCCATTCGTAGTGCACGATCGGCTGATCAATCGGCTCGAGCGGCTCAGGCAGCCCGGCACGGATCAACTCGGGATCGGTCTCGTAGGTAATGACCAGGAATTCGCGATTGACGAAGCGGTAGGGTCCTGCGGGATAGCTCGGACCGGCGGCCGGCATCGACGGAAGCCTCAAAAGCTCTTCCCTGCGCATCGCAAATCCCCCTGTTTGCAATATGTGGCCTGAACGCTAGCGGCGGACATTGACACTGATATGAGGGATTTCCTTCAGCCGCGTGACCCCGAATGTCCCCTTGGCGGCTGTCATCAGCACGTCACGGGCACACGGAATCGTTGGCGCGCAGGGAGTGTCAGGACATGGATGCGCGTAGCCCACATTTCGACGAACAAGAAACTGCAACCTCCCATCGCGGCTGGCGGCCGGAGCGCTGCGACCGTGTCGCGCTGGTGCTGCAAGGCGGCGGTGCGCTCGGCGCCTACCAGGCCGGCGTCTACCAGGCGCTGCACGAAGTTGGTATCGAGCCGGACTGGATCTGCGGCGTCTCAATCGGCGCGATCAACTCGGCGATCATCGCCGGCAATCCGCCGGAGCGACGGCTCGAGCGGCTGCACACATTCTGGGACCGCATCACCAGCCGCAAGATCTGGCACTACACGCCGGATGGCGACATCTTCCGCAAGGCGCGCAACTTCACCAGTTCGTTCGTGACGACGGTGCTGGGCCAGCCCGGTTTCTTCGCACCCCACAACACCAATCCCTGGTTAAGCCCGGCCGGTGCGCGGACGGCGACGAGCTATTACGACACCGCGCCGTTACGCGAGTCGCTGCTCGAGCTGGTCGATTTCGAGCGCATCAATTCCAAGAAGATGCGCTTTGCAGTCGGCGCGGTGAACGTGCTGTCGGGCAACTTCATCTATTTCGATAACGCGCATGACGAGATCATTCCCGAGCACATCATGGCGAGCGGCGCGTTGCCGCCGGCGCTGCCGATGGTAAAGGTCGGCACCGATCATTTCTGGGATGGCGGCATCGTCTCCAACACGCCGCTGCAGCATTTGCTCGACCAGGTCGACAGCCTGAATTCGCTGGTGTTCCAGGTCGACCTGTTCTCGGCCCGCGGCGTGCTGCCCCGCGACATCCACGACGTGATGGCCCGCCACAAGGACATCATGTATTCCTCGCGCACGCGGTACAACACCGATATGTATCGCAAGACCCACAATCTCCGCGCCCGCCTCTACAAGGCGCTGTCGAAGATTCCAAACGAGCAGTTATCGGAAGAAGAGCGCCATCTTCGCGATTCCAACAGCGCCCTGCCGAGCATCGCGATCCTGCAACTGATCTATCAGCAGAAGGCCTATGAAGGTCACGCCAAGGATCACGAATTCTCGGGCACCTCGATGCGCGAGCACTGGATGAGCGGATACGAGGACACCAAGCGCACGCTGATGCGACGCGACTGGATCAAGATGCCCGACAACGGCATGGGCATCGTGGTCCACGACGTACACCGCGAAAGCGAGGTGTAATTCCGCCCGT
The DNA here is from genome assembly GCF_029990105.1 of Bradyrhizobium sp. Arg237L. NCBI lineage: Bacteria > Pseudomonadati > Pseudomonadota > Alphaproteobacteria > Hyphomicrobiales > Nitrobacteraceae > Bradyrhizobium > Bradyrhizobium sp. Arg237L. Next base: position 4,759 of record NZ_JAQMIL010000151.1, read on the forward strand.
CATTGCGAGCGGAGCGAAGCAATCCATGCCACCACTTGCGGAGAGATGGATTGCTTCGTCGCTTCGCTCCTCGCAATGACAGCTGAGAGATTTGCGCACGCTATCTCCGCCCGTCGTCCCGGGCTTGACCCGGGACCCATAACCACAGGCTGTTGTTGGCTGCTCCGCCGCAACCGCTTGCTCGCGCCACAACACTTTCCTGTGGTTGATGGGGTGGACGGCCCCCTACGGCATCAGTTGTGCCAGAATGAGGTTGTCGAAATCTCAAA
>NZ_JAQMIL010000152.1:0-5019 GCF_029990105.1 Bradyrhizobium sp. Arg237L
CTCGACGTCATCAAGATGTGCGACGATTGCCGCGTCAACTTCGTCGCCGAACAGGGCTTTGAATCCTACGGCGTGGCGAGCCCGACCGTCCGCACCACCGACGACTATCTGCGCGAGCGCGACGCGCAACCGCCTCGCGGCGGCAATCGCGACCGAAAATGAGCAGCTATTCCGCCGGCGTCGCCGTGGGTTCGGCGCGCCCCTCGCCCGCCAGCTTCTTGGCGAGCCACTGGTCGTGATGTTCCTTGGCCCAATTGAGGTCGACTTCGCCGGTGCCCATTGCTTCGAATGCGCCCTCCATCCCGACCGTGCCGATATAGATGTGGCCGAGGATCAGGGCGATGAACAGGATGGCCGTCACGGCGTGCACCACCTGCGCGAGCTGCATGCCGAGGATATCGGTCCCATAAAACGGAAACAGCAGCAGGAATCCCGAGGCTGACACGGCAATGCCCGCCGCAATCGACAGCCAGAACACCATTTTCTCGCCGAAATTGAAGCGCCCCGACGGCGCGTGTCTGTTCTTGATGAAGCCGCCGCCCTGCTTGAGCCAGTCGATATCCACCTTCTCCAGGAGATTGTCCCTAAGGAAGATCACCAAGATCAGGACGAGGCCTGCCACGAACGCGAAGCTCGTGAAGTTGTGTACGTATTTGGCGGCCTGCGAGATGGCGGCGAACGTGTCCGGCCCGACGAGCGGCAGCAGCACGGCCTTGCCGAAGGTGATGTTCAGCCCGGTCAGTCCGAGGATCACGAAGGACGCTGCCGTCAGCCAGTGCGCGAAGCGCTCGAACGCCTTGAAGCGAACCACTTTCTGGCCCGAGCGCCCGGCTGAGATCGGGAGCCGCCCGAGGATCAGATAGGCGATCGCCAGCAACGCCACCGTGCCGAGGATCACAATCGCACCGCCCCAGCGCAGCAGAACCTGGTGGAAATAGTCCCAGGTCCGTCCCGCCGGCTGGATCAGCACGCCGGCCTTGGTGTCGGGAATGTCGATGCGGCCGGTGATGCGCGGCACCTGCTGCAGCAATTCGCGTTGGCTGGTGACGCTCGCGGTCGGGTTGGGCGCGCCGTCAGGACCGAACTTCTGCGCGAGCGCAGGCGCCGCCACGGCGACCGCAAGCAGCGCCAGGACCAAGGTCGCCAGACGAAAGCGTGCGAGAAACGTCATGACCGTTACCCTGTTCTCATCCCGCGTTCATCGCAGGCCGTATGAGCCTATCCGCTCAGACCCCGACGTCGTTGTGATAGGCCGTGGTCCAGCCCCAGGCGCCGGAACCATAGCCCCGCTTGCGCACCCGCTCGCCGTAAATCTGCGCGATGATGTCGCCATCGCCGGCGAGCAGCGACTTGGTCGAGCACATCTCCGCGCACATCGGCAATTTGCCCTCGCCGAACCGGTTCGAGCCGTATTTGGCGAATTCCGCCGCGCTGCCCGGCGCCTCCGGTCCGCCGCCGCCGGCGCAATAGGTGCATTTGTCCATCTTGCCGCGGGTGCCGAAATTGCCGACCTGCGGATATTGCGGCGCACCGAACGGGCAGGCGTAGAAGCAATAGCCGCAACCGATGCACTGGTCCTTGTTGTGCAGGACGATTCCGTCCTCGGTCGGGAAGATGCAGTTCACCGGACACACCGCCGCGCAGGGCGCGTCCGTGCAGTGCATGCAGGCCATCGACACCGAACGCTCGCCGGGCTTGCCGTCATTGATGGTGACGACGCGGCGGCGATTGATGCCCCAGGGCACCTCGTTCTCGTTCTTGCACGCGGTGACGCAGGCGTTGCAGTCGATGCAGCGGTCCGCGTCACAAAGGAATTTCATGCGTGCCATCGTCTGTTCCTCTCACGCGGCCCGGATCTGGCAAAGCGTCGCCTTCGGCTCCTGCATGCCGGTCGCAGGGTCGTAGCCATAGGTCGTCAGCGTGTTCACGCTTTCGCCGAGCACGATCGGATCGGCGCCTTTCGGATATTTGCTGCGGAGATCGGCGCCCTCGAACCAGCCGGCGAAATGATAGGGCATCCAGGCGACGCCCTTGCCGACGCGCTCGGTGACCATCGCCTTGACACGGGTCCGCGAATTACTCTCGGCGCCGGTCACCCACACCCAGCCGCCGTCCTTGATGCCGCGCTCGGCGGCGTCGGCCGGGTTGATCTCGACATACATGAACTGCTTCAGCTCGGCGAGCCACTTGTTGGAGCGCGTCTCCTCGCCGCCGCCTTCATATTCCACCAGCCGGCCCGAGCTCAGGATCAGCGGGAACTGCTTTGAGATGCCGCGGTCGACGGCGGCCTTCTGCACCGAGAAGCCGATATTGGGCATGCGGAACTGCTTGGCGTCGGGCAAGGTCGGATAGTCGGCAACCAGATCCGGACGCGGCGTGTAGATCGGCTCCCGATAGACTGGTATCGGATCGGGCAGGTTCCAGGCGATCATGCGCGCCTTGCCGTTGCCGTACGGTGAGCAGCCGTGCTCGATCGCGACCCGCTGGATGCCGCCGGACAGATCGAGCGACCAGGACACCGTATCGGGGTTGGCCGAATTGACGCGCCGGATGATCTCCATTTCCTGCGGCGTCAGCTCGTTGTCCCAGCCGAGCTTTTTCAGCACGCCCAGGGTGAATTCGGGATAGCCGTCCTTGATGTCGGAGCCAACCGAATAGGAGCCCTCGGCGAGGAGATTGTCATGATCCTCCCGCTCCACCTCCTGCCCATTTTCCATCACCTTGCGTTTTACGACGCGCTCGACGCCGAACCGCGCGCGGAAGCTGCCGCCGCCGTCCTTCACCGAAAGATTGTTGTTGTAGAGGATCGGCGTGCCCGGATGCCTGAACTCCGGCGTGCCCCAGCATGGCCATGGCAGGCCGTAATAGTCGCCGCCGACCTCCGGATCGTCCTTCGGCGCCCGCAGCGTGACCAGGTCGAACTTGGCCTGGTTCTTCATATGGGCCTTGAGCCGCTCCGGCGATTGCCCGCAATAGCCCGTCGACCAGCCGCCGCGGTTGATCTCGCGCAGGATGTCTTCCGCCGACACCGAGCCGTTCTCGACCTTGATGTTCTTGAACATCAGGTCGGCAAAGCCGAGCTTGCCGGCAAGCATATACATCGTGTCGTAGTCGTTCTTGGATTCGAAGATCGGCTCGACGATCTTCTCGCCCCATTGCAGCGAGCGGTTGGAGGCGGTGCGGGAGCCGTCCATCTCGAAGCTCGTGCAGGCCGGCAGAAGGTAAGCGCCGTTCTTGCGCTCGGAGACCACCGACCACGCGGTCGGATAGGGATCGCACACCACCAGCAGCTCGAGCTTCTCGATGCCGCGCACCGCTTCCGGCATCCGGGTGATGGTGTTGACGCCATGCCCCATGACGAACATGGCCTGCACCGGGTTGGGCTGGCTGATCTGGTCCTTTGGCAGCAAGGTCGCGTCGAACCAGCGCGTGCTCGGAATGCCCGGTGTTTCCATCAACGTCTTGCTCGGGAACCGCGACTTCATCCAGTCGTAATCGACTTCCCACACCCGGCACCAATGCCGCCAGGCACCTTCGGCAAGGCCGTAATAGAGCGGCAACGTCGTCACATCGAGGCCGAGATCGGTCGCGCCCTGCACGTTGGTGTGGCCGCGGAAGATGTTGGCGCCGGCGCCGGGCATGCCGACATTGCCGGTGGCAAGCAGCAACAGGCAACTGGCGCGGACATTGGCGGTGCCGGTGGCGAACTGGGTCTGCCCCATCGCCCAGATCAGCGTCGCCGGCTTCTGCTTGGCGAACAGTTCGGCGATATGCTTGACCTGCGCCTCGGGCAGGCCGGTGACCCGCTCGACCTCCTTCGGATTCCACTTCGCCGCCGCCTTGCGGATTTCATCGTCGCCGTAGACGCGCTGGCTGATGAATTCCTTGTCCTCCCAGCCGTTCTCGAAAATGTGCCACAGCATGCCGTAGATGGTGGCGATGTGGGTGCCCGGGCGCACCCGGACATATTCGGTCGCATGCGCCGCGGTCCGCGTCATCCTTGGATCGACCACGATCATGTTGGCGCGGTTGAGCTCCTTGCCCTCGAGGATGTGCTGCAACGAGACCGGATGCGCCTCGGCCGGATTGCCACCCATCAACAGGATGGTCCTGGCGTTGCGGATGTCGTTGTAGCTGTTGGTCATCGCGCCGTAGCCCCAGGTATTGGCTACGCCGGTGACGGTCGTCGAATGGCAGATGCGGGCCTGGTGGTCGGAATTGTTGGTGCCCCAGAACGCCGCCAGCTTGCGGTTGAGATAGGCGGCCTCGTTGGTGAACTTGGCCGAGCCGAGCCAATAGACTGAATCGGGACCCGCCTTCTGGCGGATCTCCATGAGCTTGTCGCCGATCTCATTGATCGCGGTCTCCCAGGAGATGCGCGTCCACTGGCCGTTGACGAGCTTCACGGGATAACGCAGGCGGCGCTCGCTCAGGACGTCGTCGCGCACCGCGGCACCCTTGCAGCAGTGCGAGCCGCGATTGATCGGGCTGTCATAGTCCGGCTCCTGCCCGATCCAAACGCCACTGGCGACCTTGGCGATGACGGAGCAGCCGACCGAACAATGGGTGCAGATATTCTTGCGGGTCTCAACGGGCGCGCCCGCAGGCGGCGGCGGGCCGGCCTCCACCTTGCGCACGCCGTTCAGCGCGAGCTCGCCGAGCGCCGCGAGCGTGCCGGCAGCGATGCCCGAACGCTTCAGAAAAGTGCGGCGATCCAATCCGCCGCCTGGCCTGTCCGCTTGCGCGAGAACAGGCCTTGCACTTCCTCGACGACGATCCGACTTCCTGATCAGCACGAACGCCTCCCTCTAGCGGGCGCCGGGATAGCTGTTGACGCGGTAGAAGTCTCGAACCTCAGCGGAATCGGCCTGATAGCGCGCCCTGCGCTTGTCCTTCATATCGACAGATTGCGCGGGTGCCGACAGCGACAACAGCGCGCCGACGGCGGCCGCGCCGCTACCCGCGATGGTCAGACGAAGCAAATCACGCCGAGGAATTTTTCGCTCAGGGTTTTCCTTC
>NZ_JAQMIL010000153.1:0-4682 GCF_029990105.1 Bradyrhizobium sp. Arg237L
TCTCTCAGCCGTTCTCGCTTCGGTTATTCCCGTCTCGCGGCACTCGGCCGCGACCGCGACTTCCGGTCTTGGCCATTTTGAGACAAGCCGTAGGGCTCTGACAATGTCCGCTGATCGGGGAAGACCGGAAGTGATTGGCGGCCGGTCAAATCGACGCGAATGATGTGGTGGACGACGCCCGCTCCCGGCATCGAATGTGCCAAAGGGTGATCGTTGAACAACGAATCACCGGAGGGGTCGTCCAATGCAGGTTAGCACCATCGGCGTTGATCTCGCCAAGAACGTGTTCCAAGTCCACGGCGTGGATAGTGCGGGCAAGGTCGTCATCTCCCGCCAGTTGCGGCGCAAGCAGGTCATCGACTTCTTTAGCAAGATTCCTGCTTGCCTGGTCGGCATGGAAGCCTGCGGAACCGCTCATCATTGGGCGCGCGAGGTCTCCAAGCTCGGTCACACCGTCCGTCTGATGCCGCCGAGCTATGTGAAGGGCTATGTCAAACGGTCGAAGAACGATGCTGCCGACGCAGCCGCCATCTGTGAGGCCGTGACACGCCCATCGATGCGGTTCGTGCCGATCAAGTCGGCCGATCAGCAAGCCTTGCTGATGTTGCATCGAACGCGGGATCTTTTAATCCGTCAGCGCACGCAACTGATCAATGCGCTCCGAGCCCACCTTGCCGAGTTCGGCCTCGTTGCGGAGACGGGACGCGAAGGTCTCGCGCAGCTTGCCGCGATCATCACGGATGAAAGTAATCGCGAAGCTCTTCCATCTGCGATGAAACAGGCGTTGCAGGCCCTTGTCGATCAACTCGCGGCTCTCGAATTGCAGATCGGGACTCTGGATCGCGCCATTCACGCCCATCATCGTGCCAATGATATGAGCCGCCGCCTCGAGACCGTGCCCGGGATAGGCATGATCGGGGCCACGGCCATCGCTTCCACTGTCACAAACCCGAGTGCCTTCAAATCCGGTCGGGATTTTGCAGCATGGATCGGACTTGTGCCGCGGCAGCACTCGACGGGGGGCAAGGAGCGGCTCGGCGGCATCTCCAAGCAGGGAGATCGCTATCTCCGACGGTTGCTCGTCATCGGTGCAACAGCCGTCGTTCGACACGCCCGGCAGCATCCGCAAAAGCATCCCTGGGTCATCAGGCTGCTGGCCAAGAAGCCGGCCAAGCTCGTCGCCGTTGCCGTTGCCAACAAGATGGCACGCATCGCTTGGGCGATCATGGCCAAGGGAGGATATTATCGACCGCCGGAGCTTGCTGCAGCCGCCTGAAGAGGCTTGGCAATGGGAGCGTGAGGCGACGGCGGAGCAAGACAATCGAATTGCGAGGGTGATGATGGCGTGATGCGAAACGGTCGAGCCGTCGATTGGGACAACCCGCTTCTGGGTCATGGGCATCAAAGCCCGTGCGAATGATTGGGACCCGATCCGCGGACTACATCAGGGCCAGCGGTCATGGTGCCGCGCAAACAGGCCGGACACATGACCTGCACCCGACCGCAAGCCGCACGTCAGATTCTTCTTGCAACGCGGGCGTCGTCCACACATGACCCATAGCGGTCATTGTGGCGCGCCTGATGAAGGTACTTGGTCAGCACCAGTGTCTCGTCGCGGAGACCGATGAAAACGCAGCGTTCAAACAACAGCCCGATCAATGTTTGGGTGCGGGATGTCGATTGCGAGCTTTTTCACTGTTTGCCAAGAGCTGATCGTATAATCGGTCAATCTCGCGCGCCTGATCAGGCGTGACATCCTCCTGATGCAAGCCTCTCAGCTCATGCTCGGTTGGCTGGTAATTGTGACCATCGCGAATCGGCCATCCTCCCTTGCGGAGTGACGATGCGTCGTCTGCAGATCCGATGCTTGCCAGCAATAACGACGCCAGAGCCAATGCGCTCCCACAGACAATCTTGCTTGACATGGCCCGCTCTCAAAGCAGCTATCGAGCTCAGACGTGAACCCGCCGCGGTGGCAGGGAACTAGTCCCGACCGTCAATCAGTTCGCTCCGCAGTTTGACATCCGAAAGCTCTGATCAAGACGCTAGTTCGTCGTATAAAAAATATGCGACGACTTCAACGCCATGGCTTTCGAAAAACAACGATCTTTTTTCTGTAGGCACGTCGAACAGGAACGCGGCGAGCCCGCTCAATCGAAGTTCACGCGAGTATCCGGAGCGACCGGGGGGCCCACCACGGCGGCACGACACGCTCGAGCCCCCTCGGAACAATCAAGGCCTGTACGGGCGCAAGCTCATTCTGATTAGGGCGAAGTTGCAAGTCCGCGAAGCGGTCGTATGCATCCGATTCTGGCCCCAAGCAGCGGTTGCACGATGTCAGCTATTCCGCCGCTGTCAGGGGGTAAACAGACATCCGGCGAATAGGCCAAAAATGACGCGAGTGACCCTGAGCGGACGTCGCGCCATTGCACCATCCGACGCGTCGGACGGCGATCCGCTCGGAGAACCTACTTTAATCCGATCACCATCGAATCCGGACCGACAAGCGGTTCGACCCGCGTTTTTGAAAAGCCGACCTCGCGCATCCAGGCCTGACAGTCCTCTGCCGTATAGTCGAACCCACCGGGAGTTTCGATCAGCATATTTAAGCTCATCATGAGACCGAAAGCGTTTTTGCGGCGATCATCGTCGATGATGGCATCATAAACGACGACGGCGCCGCCTTTCGGAAGAGCATCAAATACCTTGCCTAGAAGCATCTTTTTCTGGGCAAGGTCCCAATCATGGAGGATGTGACCCATGACGATGACATCAACTTTCGGCAGAGGGTCCTCGAAGAAACTCCCGCCATGAAACCGCACTCGGTCCTCCACCTCGCGGTGAGCAATAAATTCCTCGAAGATTGGCTTGATCGGGGAAAGGTCCAAGCCGATACCGGTGAGGTGGGGATGGGCGCGGGCAACAGTAGCGGGAAGCATGCCCTGAGCTGAACCAAGATCCATGAAGGTCTTGTAGTTGCTCCATGGAAAGTTGGCAGCAATGGCGTGGGCCGCGCCTGCACTTATTCCACTCATCGCCCTCACAAATCCCCGCAACCGCTCCGGATCGGCATACAGGGCCGTAAACAGGTTTTCTCCGCCCCCTTACCCTCGTTCTGCATTTCGCCGGTCCGCAGGGCCTCCGTGAGCGATCCCCAGAAGCCATAGAGCCGGGCATTTGCCATTTCCAGCATGCCGCCGATATAGGATGCCTTGGCTCGATCGAGAAACAGGTCGGTGTCTACGGTGTTGCTGTAGATGCCGTTCTCGCGCTCCAGCAACTTGAGTGCCACCAGCGCATCGAGGAAGTCGCGGGCTGATCGCTGATGCAGTGCAAGCTTTCGTTGAAGCGTCGGCAGGTCGGCGGGTGCATTCGCCAAGGTGCTGAACACGCCCAGCTCGACAGCACTCAGGAGTGTTTTGGATGCCCAAAAGCCCAAACCAACTTGCATAATATGTTCCGGTGTTGCTGCACTCACGATGTGATCCTCACTTATGGCTGTCACCTAGTACGCCAAGATGGTGGCGGGGTCTCGCTACGGCATCATTTCAATAACGGCGGAACAATTGCGGTTGTAACATTCGGCTCGGCAGGCGCAACCGGCGCGGATTAAGGGTCTTCAGGTCTGCTCCTGGCCCAGGCCGAAACCCGGATTGAAGATCGCCGCGCCAGCTCACCGGGGTAGAGCGGACGCCGCTCAGCGCAGCGTCAAATGCCGCTTGTGACCCTCAACGGACGTTCAAAATGAACCTCTCCCGCCAGTTTGCTTGAGGATATAATCTCGCCAAGGTCACGGTCGTGACTGCCGCTAAGGTTCAGACCCATGAAGCGATGGCACTACGTCAGTATCATCAGCTTGGTTGTCGCTGCGGGTCTGCTGGGTGCCGGGGCTCTGGTCGTCGGCCAGTCACGCGTGCCATCAGAAACCATAGCGTCCTCGGTAACACGTACACCGGAGCTTATAGAGCGCGCGTGGCACCTGCCAGTGGCAGCCACATTCCACAATTACGTTAGCTGGCAGACTAATGGTTCTCGTTGCGGACCTGCCGCTGTTGCGAATGCGTATAGGTCGCTTGGCGAGGCGGCAAGCACGGAGGGCAAGGTATTGGCTGGCACAGGGCGGTGCTGGACGGGCGTATGCATTCTGGGCCTTACGCTCGATGAGCTGGCCGAGGTCGCCCGGGCCAATACGAGCCGGAAAGTTACGGTCTTGCGCGATCTCAGCGAAGACCAGTTTCTGGAGCATCTGCGTCGCTCCAACGATCCGGGCAGACGCTACATCGTGAATTTCGATCGCGCACAAATCTTTGGCGCTAGTGTTGGACATCATTCTCCGATCGGCGGCTATCTCGAAGGCGAGGATCTAGTATTCGTGCTCGATGTCAATTCCGACTACCAGCCATGGCTGGTCGAGCGGAAGCGGCTGTTCGCCGCTGTAAATACGTTCGACGGCGATAAGAAGCGGGGGCTGCTGCTGATAGAGTAACAACTTTTGCAATGCCCGCGGCATATCGCCTAGGCCCGAAGCCGCCTATAAAGCACGGGCAGAGCATGTCCGCTCTGCCCCGGTAGTTCAGACGTCAACCTGTTCCGCTATGGCGAGCGCGTCGTCGACCTCAATGCCCAGATATCGGACGGTGCTCTCGATTTTTGTGTGGCCCAACAAAAGCTGCACGGCTCGC
>NZ_JAQMIL010000154.1:0-4571 GCF_029990105.1 Bradyrhizobium sp. Arg237L
ACCGTGAGCGTGTCGGTGCCGACGCAGAATGCGCTGCGCGGGGTCGTCATTCTCAAGGTGGCGGAGATGAAGGTCGGCCGGCTGCGGGTCAAGAATTCGCGCTACTTCGACATCGAGCAGATCAAGGACCGGGCGAAATCGCTGAAAGAGGGCACGCTGCCGAATTTCAACGATGTCACCAAGGACATCGTCGCGCTCAACCAATGGCCCGACCGGCGGGTCACGCCCGCGCTGCGCGCCGGCGTCTCGCCGGGCACGGTGGATGTCGACCTCAATATCGAGGACAAGGCGCCGATCCACGGCTCCATCGAGGTCAACAACGCCTACTCGCCGAACACCACGCCGGCCCGCCTCATCGCCACCGTGCACTACGACAATCTGTGGCAGCTCGGGCATTCCGCCAGCTTCACCTATCAGGTGGCGCCGCAGCGGCCGGGCGATGCCGAGGTGTTCTCGGGGTCGTATCTGGCGCGGATTCCCGATGTCGAGTGGCTGAGCTTTCTGCTCTACGGCGTGAAGTCGAGCAGCAACGTCGCCACCGTCGGCGGCACCAACATCGTCGGCCCCGGCGAGATCATCGGCGGCCGTGCGGTGATGACGCTGCCGGGCCGCGAGAACTTCTTCCAGACGCTGTCGGTCGGGGTGGACTACAAGCACTTCGACCAGACCGTGGGGCTGGGCACCGACAGTTTCGCCTCGCCGGTGACCTATTATCCGGTGGTCGCCACCTACGGCGCGACGTTCCAGAACGAGAACTTCGTCACCCAGTTCAACGCCGGGATCACCTACAGTCTGCGGCCGTTCGGCAGCGACTGGACCGAGTTCGACGCCAAGCGCTATTACGCCTCGCCGAGCTTCACGCACTTCAACGTCGACGTGTCGCACACCCAGGAACTGCCGGAGAATTTCCAGCTCTGGGGCAAGGTGCAGGCGCAGGTCGCCGACGGACCCCTGGTCTCGAGCGAGCAGCTCAGCGCCGGCGGCCTCAACACCGTGCGCGGCTATCTGGAATCCGAGGTGCTCGGCGATGACGGCGTGATCGGCAATCTCGAGATCCGCAGCCCCGACCTCGGCGCGATGCTGCAGAAGGAGATGAAGGACGAGACCGGCCAGGGAGCGCCGCGTTTCACCACCTTCAACGAGTGGCGGCTGTTCGCCTTTGCCGACGCCGCGCATGTCAGCATCCAGAAGCCGCTGCCGGACCAGCAGTCGGCGTTCAACCTATGGAGCTACGGCGTCGGCACCCGCTTCAAGGTGTTCAACGCATTCAATGGCATGTTCGCGCTGTCCGTTCCGATGGTCAGCCAAACCTATACGCGCGCGGGCGACCCGCGCTTCAACGTTCGGCTCTGGGGTGAATTCTGATGACAATGGGATGGGACAAGATGCGGGCCATGGGGAGCGGTGCGACGCGCGCGGCGGCGAACGCGGCGGCCATGCTGTTGCTGGCTGTGGTGGCGGTGCTGGCGCTGTCGGCGCCGGCGAACGCCTGGTGGAACGATGAATGGCAATTGCGCAAGAAGATCACGATCGATGCCAGCGCCACTGGGGCCAACATCACCGACCCGGTCGGGTCGACGCCGGTCCTGGTCCGGCTGCACACCGGCAACTTCCGCTTCGCCTCCGCCAAGGACGACGGCTCCGACCTGCGGTTTGTCGCCGGCGACGACAAGACGCCGCTGAAGTATCACGTCGAGAAATATGACGGGCTGCTCAGCGAGGCGCTGATCTGGGTCGCGGTGCCGAACGTGCAGCCGGGGGCCAAGGCCGAGATCTGGCTCTACTACGGCAACAAGAAGGCGCTGGCCGCCGCCGACGCCAAGGCGACCTACGATCCGGACACGCTATTGGTCTATCACTTCAACGAGCGCGGCACGCCGTCGCTGGACTCCTCGGTGTGGGCCAACAACGCGCAGAGCGTGGGCCAGCCGGCCGAAGGCGCGATCATCGGCAATGGCGTGCGGCTGACCGGGCAAAATCCGGTGACGCTGCCGGCCTCGCCGTCGCTGACGCAGGCGGCGGGCGCACCGTTCACCTGGTCGGCCTGGATCAAGCCGGCGGCCGCGCAGCCGAACGCCGCGCTCTACAGCCGCCGCGATGCTGCGGCCGGCAATGCGCTGGTGATCGGTCTGGACAATGGCGCGCCGTTCGTCGAGGTGACCAATGCCGGGGCCGCGCAGCGCAGCGGCGCCGGGGCGCCGGTCGCACCTAGCACCTGGCATCATCTGGCCGTGGTTGCGAGCAACGGCCAGGTCACGCTGACGCTCGACGGCAACGCTTACGCGTCGGTCGCCGCCTCGTTGCCGGCGCTGAACACGGTGGCCCTGATCGGAGGTGACACTTCTGCAACCTCCAGTGCAACTCCGGTCGCCCAGGCCGCCCCGTCCGCAGCCGCGCAGTCCCCTGCTGCGACGGCTGCGGACGGCACCGCGGCTCCGGCCGCGGACGATGCCGCCGCTGCGCCCGCGCCCGTTGCGGTCCCGGCGATGGCGGGCTTTGCCGGCGACGTCGACGAGCTGCAGATTGCGAAGATCGCGCGGTCGGCCGGCTTCATCAAATTCGCCGCGATCGGGCAGGGCCCCGACCAGGCCAAGCTGATCGCCTTCAGCGTCGATGAGGAAACCGGAAGCTGGCTGTCGGGCTACTTCGCGGTGATCCTGAAGTCGGTCACGCTCGACGGCTGGGTGGTGATCGGCCTCTTGGTGATCATGGCGGCCTTGAGCTGGGTGGTGATGGTCGACCGCACCGGCTACCTGAACCGCCAGGCCAAGGCCAACGCAGTGTTCATGAAGCACTTCCGCGCGGTCGCCGACGATCTCACCATGCTCGACCGCGGCGAGGATGCCGATGTCGCCACCCTCGGCGGCCGGCTGACGGCGGCCGATGCCAAGGCGATGAAGGCCTCCTCGCTCTATCGCATCTACCACATCGGGGCGCAGGAGATCCGCCACCGCTTCCGCGGCGGCGCCGCGCCGGTGTTGTCCGGCGCCTCGATCGCGGCGATCCGCGCCGCGCTCGACAGCGGCGTGGTCAAGGAGATCCAGCGATTGAACCGGCTGATGGTGGTCCTGACCATCGCGATCTCCGGCGGTCCGTTCCTCGGCCTGCTCGGCACCGTGGTCGGCGTCATGATCACCTTCGCGGCGATCGCGGCCTCCGGCGACGTCAACGTCAACGCGATCGCGCCCGGCATCGCGGCGGCGCTGGTCGCCACCGTCGCCGGCCTCGGCGTCGCGATCCCGGCGCTGTTCGGCTACAACTACCTGATCTCCAAGATCAAGGATCTGACAAGCGACATCCAGGTCTTCGTCGACGAGTTCGTGACCAAGATGGCGGAGTTCTACACCGCCGACCGGCCGGATCCGATCGACCACCGCATGGCCGCGGAGTAAACGGCGATGCAGCTCCAGAGCGACTCCAAGCCGTATGACGACATCAACATCACGCCGATGTTGGACCTCGCCTACGTGCTGCTGGTGATCTTCATCATCATGACGACGGCGACGGTGCAGGGCCAGAAGGTCAACCTGCCGAAGGCCTCGGCGGCGCCGTCGCTGGCGACCCAGACCACCAAGGCGATCACGGTCGCCAATGACGGCAAGATCTTCCTCGACACCATTCCGGTGACGCTGCCCGAGCTCGAGCAGCGGCTGGTGCAGCAGAAGGCGCTGACGCCGGAGTTTCCCGTGGTGCTGCGCGGCGACGCGCAGGCCCAGTACCAAAGCGTGATGGACGTGCTCGACCTGCTCGGCCGCATCGGCCTCAACCAGGTTGGACTCGCCACCAAACCGCTCGTGAAGTGATGCGATCGTCGATCCCGGTGCCAACGCCTCTTCCTCACACGCCTATTCGGCGCAAACGCGCCTATGAGCGTGCGCTCGATGCGCTGCAGCGAGCGCTCGTCCGGCTGCGGCTGGTCGGGCCGGCTCTCGATAACCTTGCCTCCGATGCTGCGAAGGGAGGGGATTGCGTGAGTTCTGTCGTTCTGCCGTTTCCCATTCGGGGCGAAGCGCTTCTGGTCAAGCTGGCGAACGAGCTCCGCGGCCGCGTCACGGCCGGAGAGCTGGAGGATGATCCGTTCCTGGCGACGATCTCGCGCGGCCGCCGGGCGCGCCTGTCGATCGACCGCGATGCCTATGTCGAGTTCGACGCCGAAGACGAAAGCTTCCATCTGAAGATAGATGCCACGCCCGTACTAACGCTGACGCTGGAGACGAAGGAGTTCACAAGGCTCGTTGAATTCGTCTTTCAGTATTTCGCCGAGCGTGATCGCGGTCTGCGGCAGGTCGAGGTCGTGTCGTGAGCAAGCTTCGAGACGATTGGAATCTGCCGGACGAGCCGTCAGATCGTCAGCGCTCCATATTCCGCAGCCCCGGGATGCGTTACGGCGCGGCGCTTGCGGTGATCGCCTTGCTGTTCGGCGGGGCAGGCTACTGGCTGTTCGGCGGGGACGATCTGCCGCCGCCGCGACAGGTCCGCGAGATCACGATCGTCAACATCACGCCGCCACCTCCGCCGCCTCCGCCACCTCCGCCGCCCGAGCAGAAGATGATCGAGCAGCCGAAGATGGC
>NZ_JAQMIL010000155.1:0-4176 GCF_029990105.1 Bradyrhizobium sp. Arg237L
ATCAATTCACTCGCCATCCTGGGCGGACTTCACCACCACTACGCCCGCGTTTAGGTTTTCGATACACACCACGGTTGCAATTGGTCGCTGATTGTCAAGCATTGGGCTCACTTGCGATCGCCGCTCAAAAAACTGGCGAACGTCGCTATAGCCAATCCAGGTCACTCATGCTTGGTCATGCAGCCGTTTACGGAACAATTGCTAACCGAAGATGCCACCGATCGCATCCTCGCGATCGATATAACCGACAGTGAACGTCCGGAAGAGCAGGATCCGAGGCGCCGGTACGACAGTTCAGTGAGTGAGCTTCCCGAGAATAAGTTCAGGCTCTTGTCGGGCTGACTGTTCAATGCAGAAGGCGCGATCAAGTGGAAAACTGGTCGATCCGACCTGAGGAGACGAGATCATGTGCGAAACTACCTTTCACCGATAGTGCGTGAGGATGTACCAGCCCGGGACCGCAGCAGCGACGCTGCCCCAGAATCACGCCTGATCGTCACGAACTTCAAATTAGCCGTGAGTGAGGTGTTTGGACGGAACTCGAACCAGACGATAACGATGGAATGATCTTGGATTGGGGCGCGTTGAACGTCAGCTATTCTGCCAATAGCGGCGCCAATCTGACATCGAGGAAGATCAGAGTCGGGCCAAGAGGCGTCACTTCAACCGGTTTG
The DNA here is from genome assembly GCF_029990105.1 of Bradyrhizobium sp. Arg237L. NCBI lineage: Bacteria > Pseudomonadati > Pseudomonadota > Alphaproteobacteria > Hyphomicrobiales > Nitrobacteraceae > Bradyrhizobium > Bradyrhizobium sp. Arg237L. Next base: position 675 of record NZ_JAQMIL010000155.1, read on the forward strand.
CGGAGCAGGTTTTGACGCTTTGAAGATGCATCGGTTGGTACTGAAGAAGTATCTTCCTGCTTCGCTCAGACGCTCCAACTCGCCGTGCCACTTGTTCAGATCATCAGTCAGAACGTCGTTTTTCTGCCCAACGAAGTCCCGAATAACCTGTGATAAGCCCTTACTGTAGCTATCCTCATCATATTGCAGATTGAGAATGGGAAAGACGGTTGCACCGTCAAACCTAAATCCTGCATTGACCAACCTGTGCGCCATGGATCTTGGGAGACGCGGATGAGCGCAGTGCGCCTCCCATGACCTCATGATCAAAGCCATTCTTTCTGGATTTTCAGAATGCCACACGACGGCGTCCCAATCTGTTGCCACAAAAAGTGTGCGGCCATCCGACTTCAGGACGCGAAATGCCTCTGAAAGCACGCGGTCAACGTCAGGAACGTACTCGGCAACTTGCGTACATACAACGACATCAAACGACCCGTCTTCCTGATCCATTTTCGTCGCGTCGCCAACGGCATATGAAAGCCAGCTAGAAGGTTTTCGTCGATTGCAGAAGGCAATCAAATCGGTCGAAATATCGATACCGACGACGGCACCATGAGGCCCGACGAGTTCCCCCATGCTTTCGCACAAATAGCCCGGGCCACATCCGATATCCAAAACACTCTCACCACTGGACAAATTGAGTTGCCGAATTGTTTCCGACCGCTGTGCGGCGACGTCCTTCGCGAGGTAGTTTTTTTCGAGCCGCTTGGCGTTTTCTTTCGTGTATTCGAGCCCTCTCATCTTCGCCTCCACCGTCAAGGTGCTATTGAAACTCGCAAGCTAGGGTAAATCAATGGTCGATAGGTCACCTGCGTGTGAACCGGTGGAACGGGTCGATGCTGTCGAAAAAGGGCTTGAGAAGCCAAGCGTGCAGTGTTGCCTAGTTAGGCGGCGGCAGGCGAGTCGGTGATGATGGGATGGCGGGACCGGGGCCAGCGGCAGCTCTCTTACGAGTTTAGCCTGGACGAGATGATCCCCTGATCACCTGTTGCGGCGGATCACTGCGTTTGCGACTGCGGTTCTGGCCGATTTGCACCAACGTTAAAGGCGTTTTACGGGCGACATCGGCCGGCCCTCGGTTGATCCCGAGCTGATGATCCGGATGCTCCTGGTCCGTTATTGCTTCGGCATTCGCCATGAGCGCGGGCCGCGCCAGGAAGGGCATTGCACCTTGCTTACTGCTGTTCCTGCAAGCTCGTCAGGCCACGCCGGCATCCACGAATCGAATTAGATTTCGATTTACCCATGGATGCACGACACGAATTACGAATATCTTCTGTCGATGACCATGGCCATCACGGTAGCAAAATTTGCCCTTCGCATCTGGGCGAACTCAGGAAGAGCTTAGACGCCAGCGTGCAAGGCACGAAAGCGCGCATTAGACCTAGGGCGCCGCCCGCTCGGCCGCCATCTGCGATGGCACGCTGCCGACGGCTGCGTCGCTATACGCATTCTCGTCCGCGTCGGAGCCTGAGAAAGGCACGGGCCTGCCGTAAAGCTGTTCAGCGGCCGCGCCCGCAAAAACGGGAGCCCTCGAAGGTGACGTGGTACGCGCAGCTTCGTCTCGATCTGCGGCCGCCCTCCCTGTGGCCGCGACTTCCAACGCCAGTAGCACCGAAATCCGGCCCGATGCCAATGCACGAGCGTCTCGGGCCGGATGATCGTGAGGACCTGCAGGATCGATGGAAACCAGCGATACAGCTGAATGAAGAACCAGCGATCATCGTTGGTGAGCCGGACGCGACCATGCAGCCTGCGCCTCAGGACAATCAATTGATGTCTGAGCGCCGCATTCTCTGCTTCAAGTCGACTCTTCGACTTGAGAGGCGAGGCCAAGACGGCCGGTACGAAACAGAGCAGTCCGATCATTCTTCCAGAATAGGCGATTCCGCCACTTCATCAATACGGATAAGGTTTTTCGGTACACACAGGTGGGCGAATTTCCGATTATCGACAAACCATTCCGTATGTCAGATTTGGCGGCGCGCTTGACGTCAATCCTGCACGAAGGATGAGATGATCTCCTGCCGTCACTTTCTTGCTGCGCATAGCGCCACAACGAGCTTTACCGGGACGCCGGCGAATCTAAGCTGTACTTCCTTCACACTTGACGTAGAGCCCGGTTCAAAAACCTCACGCAGCGGGCGCGGCAGTCGACGAGCCTTGGTCCGCTGCCGGTCAAACTGAAAAGAACTGAGGCGAGCAATGCTAGCCGCTCCGCCCTCGAATTGGGACATCGCCCGATGAAGTAGCCGAATTCGCATTTGGCCAATACCCGAGGTGAGCGATATTTCCCGAGCACAAGTGTGGGCGCCCCGGCGCAAGCCGAAATCGCCGTCGATCGTCTCATGGAATAGCGGATCGAACCCATTCGCGGCGACGTCAGCTACAGCATTGATCCGGCTTCCAGGGCTGCTTTCACAGCATGCGTTTCGAAGCGGCGCTCGCATGCGTTGCGAAAAAGTCACAGTGCGACATGAACCCGTTAGCGTCACGTCGCCGCGCATTGTACGACATGCTTCCTGCGCTAAAAGTATGGGGCATTCGATTTCCGAGTGGACGTACGGGTCTCACGGCGGAGGCCGGTAATGGCGACAACTCGAATCCTTATCCTCGGTCCAGCGGCGGGTCTTTTGCTCGCAACCAGCGGAGCCGCGGGCGCCGACCTTCCGGTCAAAGCGAAGCCCATCGAATATGTGAAGATCTGCTCAGCTTACGGCCCAGGCTTCTTCTTCATCCCCGGTACCGACACCTGCATGAAGATCGGCGGCTATCTCCGGGTCGACACCACATTCAACGGCGGCATACAGGGTACGCCTCCCTGGAACGCCGACGCAGGACAACATAACCGCTACTTCGACTACTTCGCCGCCCGCTCCCGCATGCTATTGTCAATCGATACCCGCACCGCCACAGAATATGGCGTGGTCCGTACCTTCGGGCAGGGCCGGTTTACGTTCTCTACGCTTGGCAACAACACCTTCAATCCGAACTCGATCAACGGCTCGCTGCCGGTCGCAGGCTCGCAGTTGCTCGAAACTCCCGGCGGCGGCTTCGTTTCGATCCAGTACCTCTTCATCCAGTTCGCAGGCTTCACCTTCGGTCAGTCCGCCTCTGCCTACGCGTCGCCTTGGCAGGGCTACCCCGGCAACATCACGGACTTCCTGCTCGGCGGCCAGAACACTGATACCGGCGTCCAAAACATCCAGTACACCGCGGATTTCGGCAACGGAGTGACCGGCAGCATCGGCCTCGACGATCCGACGGTGTGGGACCGCACGGCGGTTTACAACCTGTCGCTGCCGCTGAACGCCACGCTGAACACCGGCAACGCTTATGCCGGCGTCCATGCGCCCGATGTGGTCGGCAACATCCGCGTCGACCAGGCCTGGGGTCTGTTCCAGATTTCCGCCGCGGCGCATGAGGTCAATGCCTCCTACAATGTCCTGAACGCCCTTGG
>NZ_JAQMIL010000156.1:0-3995 GCF_029990105.1 Bradyrhizobium sp. Arg237L
CGCAAAAACCCAACCCAACCCTGTTCGTTGAGAGCCTTGACTCACTAAGCCCCATATGAGGGTGGGCAAAGGCGCGTCGGCGCCGTGCCCACCATTCACACTCCGCTCGTGACGGGGGGCACGCTACGCTTTGCCCACCCTACACTCGGAAATGAAAAAGCGGCGCTTGATGGCGCCGCTTTCACAAACCTTCAGGATCGAAGCAGGCTTACGCCGCCTCGGCTTCCTTTTCCTGCACCGGGCCGGAATCCTGGCCCTTGGCGTCGACATCGCGGTCGACGAACTCGATCACGGCCATCGCGGCATTGTCGCCATAGCGGAAGCCGGCCTTGATGATGCGGGTGTAGCCGCCCTGGCGGTCCTTGTAGCGGGTCGCCAGCGTGTCGAAGAGCTTCTTGACCATGTCGACGTCGCGCAGTTCCGAGATCGCCTGGCGGCGCAGCGCCAGCCCGCCCTTCTTGCCGAGCGTGACCAGCTTCTCGACGATCGGGCGCAGCTCCTTGGCCTTCGGCAGCGTGGTGACGATCTGCTCGTGCTTGATCAGGGCCGCAGCCATGTTGGCGAACATCGCGCGCCGATGCTCGGCCGTGCGATTGAGCTTCCGATGAACCTTTCCGTGACGCATGATCTATTCCTTTTCGATTGTCGCGACGGTTCGTCGGACATGTTTCTCAGGTGGGCTTCCTGCGTTCGCCCAGCATGGTGAGTAGCGAATGGCGAATAGCGACTGGTTTTCCATTCGCTATTCGCCACTTCCTATTCGCTCAGTAATGATCCTCGAAGCGCTTGGCGAGCTCGTCGATGTTCTCCGGTGGCCAGCCCGGCACTTCCATGCCGAGATGCAGCCCCATCTGGGCCAGCACTTCCTTGATCTCGTTCAGCGACTTGCGGCCGAAGTTCGGGGTGCGGAGCATTTCCGCTTCCGACTTCTGCACGAGATCGCCGATATAGACGATGTTGTCGTTCTTCAGGCAGTTGGCCGAACGCACCGACAATTCGAGCTCGTCGACCTTCTTGAGGAACGCCGGGTTGAAGGCGAGATCGGGGATGATCTCCTGCGCGACTTCCTTGCGCGGCTCTTCGAAGTTGACGAACACGTTGAGCTGATCCTGCAGGATACGCGCGGCATAGGCCACCGAGTCATCCGGCGTGATCGCGCCGTTGGTCTCGATCGTCATCGTCAGCTTGTCGTAGTCGAGGATCTGGCCCTCGCGGGTGTTCTCGACCTTGTAGGAGACCTTGCGCACCGGCGAGAACAGGCTGTCGACCGGGATCAGGCCGATCGGCGCGTCCTCAGGACGGTTGCGCTCGGCGGGCACATAGCCCTTGCCAGTCGCGACCGTGAACTCCATGCGGATCTCGGCACCGTCGTCCAGGGTGCAGAGCACGAGATCCGGATTGAGCACCACGACGTCGCCGACGGTCTGGATGTCGCCGGCGGTGACGACGCCCGGACCCTGCTTCTTCACGACCATCCGCTTGGGGCCTTCGCCCTGCATCTTGATCGAGATGTCCTTGATGTTGAGGACGATGTCGGTAACGTCCTCACGGACGCCCGCGATCGAAGAGAACTCGTGCAGCACGCCGTCGATATGCACCGACTGCACCGCAGCGCCCTGCAGCGAGGACAACAGGATGCGGCGCAACGCGTTGCCGAGCGTCTGGCCGAAGCCGCGCTCGAGCGGCTCGGCGACAATGGTCGCAAACCGCGCGGCATCGGAGCCGGCCGTCACCTGCAGCTTGTTCGGTCGAATAAGTTCCTGCCAATTCTTCTGGATCGTCACTGTGTCACCCGTGGTGAAGTCGATTTGGGCCAGTCGACATCAACTTACTGGCGTCGCGGATTAGTCCGCGCGGTCAATTCCAAAAACAATCGCGAGACGGCAAAGCCGCCCCGCGACCAACAATCAGACGCGCCGGCGCTTGCGCGGACGGCAGCCATTGTGCGGGATCGTCGTCACGTCGCGGATCGAGGTGACGGTGAAGCCCGCAGCCTGCAACGCGCGGAGCGCCGACTCACGGCCCGAACCGGGGCCGGCGACTTCGACTTCCAGCGTGCGCATGCCATGCTCCTGCGCCTTCTTGGAAACGTCCTCCGCCGCGACCTGTGCGGCATACGGAGTCGACTTGCGCGACCCCTTGAAACCCATCGTGCCCGCGGAAGACCAGGCAATGGTGTTGCCCTGCGCGTCGGTGATGGTGATCGTGGTGTTGTTGAACGACGAATTCACATGCGCGATGCCGGAGGCGATGTTCTTGCGTTCGCGGCGGCGTACGCGGGTGGCTTCCTTGCCCATTCCAAACCTTTCCTATGATCTCAACGCCGCCGTAATGCCAGCGGCTACACCTCAAAAGGCGAGTGGCGAATGGCGAGTAGCGAATAGATTACTATTCGCTATTCGCAAACTTACTTCTTCTTGCCGGCGATCGCCTTGGCCGGCCCCTTGCGCGTGCGCGCATTGGTGTGGGTGCGCTGGCCGCGCACCGGCAGGCCACGGCGATGGCGCAGGCCACGATAGCAGCCGAGGTCCATCAGCCGCTTGATGTTGATGCCGACCTCGCGACGAAGGTCACCCTCGACGACATAGTCGCGGTCGATCACTTCGCGAATCTGCAGCACTTCCTGGTCGGTCAACTGGCTGACGCGACGATCCAGCGGAATCTTGACCTTCTCCACGATGTCGGCTGCGTTCTTCTGGCCGATGCCATGGATGTACTGAAGCGCGATCAGCACGCGCTTGTTGGTTGGAATATTCACGCCGGCAATACGGGCCACGGCCTTCTCTCCTGTCGCCGATCCCCTGGGATCGGTGCTTCCTAGATCTCTGCTATCTCGGGCAGGTGTCCACAAACGCGAACATGACGCCCTCCCCTCGTTCCTTCGGGGCCCGGCATCGTCATAAAACTATCCGACTTGGATGCGAGCCTTATTAAAGGATTCATGTCGGTTTCGTCAACCGCTCCTAGCGCTTAGCTCGCTTTTTCGTGAGCTTTTTTGCGGGCCGCTTAGCGGCCTGCCTTACCGTCTTCTTGGCCTTGCCGACGCCCCTGGCCTTGGCGGCCTTGGAGACCGTTTTACGGGCCTTCCGGGCGGAGGTGGCGGCCTTTTTGGTTCCTTTGGCTTTGGCGGCCGCCTTCTTGGCGGGCGCCTTGGCTCCCTTTCGGGCGGCTCCAGAGGCGGAGCGCTTGGCTGGAGAGGCTCGCCGTGCCGCCTTGGGTTCCGTGGCGCCGAGCGCCTCCAGGATCCGGTTGATTTCACCCGTAACGTGCTCGATGGTCATCATGCCATCTACGGTCAGCAGCTTGCGGCGCTCGGAATAGTAGTGAATCAGGGGTTCGGTCTGGGCGCGGTAGCTTGCCAGCCGCTTGGTCAGCACTTCCGGCGTATCGTCGGCGCGGACTTCCTCGCCGCGCGCCCGCGTCTCGGCGGCGCGCTTCTCCACCCGCTCGAGCAGCGCGCTCTCATTGACGCGAAGCTCGACCACGGCGTCGAGCTTGAGGCGCTTCTTCTTCAGGAGGTCATCCAGCGCCTCGGCCTGCGGAACCGTGCGCGGAAAGCCGTCGAGGATGAAGCCGTTCTTGGCGTCGGGCTGATCGATCCGATCGGAGATGATGCCGATCACGATCTCGTCGGGCACCAGCCCGCCTGCGGCCATGATGTCCTTGGCCTGCAGCCCGATCGGCGTGCCGGCGGCAACCGCGGCGCGCAGCATCTCCCCGGTCGAGAGCTGGATAATACCGTGCTTCTGAACCAGCCGCTGGGCCTGAGTCCCCTTGCCCGAGCCCGGCGGCCCCAAAAGGATCAATCTCATGATTTTTCGCCCCCCGGCTTGGTGAGCGCGATCCGCACACCCTTGGTTTTGACTTTTGCGCCGCCCGCATTCCGCTCTATCAGCGGCGACGGCCCCTGAGCTTGGACTTTCTGATCAGCCCTTCATACTGATGGGCAAGCAGATAGCCCTGAACCTGTGCCACCGTATCCATGGTCACGCTGA
>NZ_JAQMIL010000157.1:0-3918 GCF_029990105.1 Bradyrhizobium sp. Arg237L
CCGCGAATCATCGTTCAACTCACGGAATCAGCGATCAAATTCCTTCGCAAGATGTGCGAATATGACAGCCGCGGAAGGGCGGGGCGAGGTGAGGAGAGCGCCCCTCGACGAAGCGTCCTCGAGGGCATAGCTCTACCCTGTGCCAGTCCTGACCCAGCCCGTGGCCTCGACCAAGACCGAGCCCCTCCTGCCTCTCCGCTTCCAGAAATGGTTCGCGGCACGCGGCTGGTCGCCACGCGAGCATCAGCTCGCGCTATTGGCAAAGGCGCGCGAAAATCGCTCTGCGTTGCTGATTGCGCCGACCGGCGCCGGCAAGACGCTGGCAGGATTCTTGCCGACACTGGTGGAGCTTAGCAGCAGTGCTAGGGGGAGGGAGAATGACCAGCTCGCAAGCGGTGAGGGAGGCACGTCGCACGCCGCGCGCTCCAACCTCATCTCCACCGGCCGCAGCGTGAAGCGCACCGGCGGCCTCCACACCCTCTACATCTCCCCGCTGAAGGCGCTCGCGGTCGACATCGCGCGCAATCTGGAAGCGCCGGTCGCCGAGATGGGACTGCCGATCAAGATCGAGACCCGCACCGGTGATACGCCGGTGTCGCGCCGACAGCGGCAGCGGCGTTATCCGCCGGATATCCTGCTCACCACGCCCGAACAGCTCGCGCTGTTATTGTCATCCGACGACGCGCCGTTCCTGTTCTCCTCCTTGAAGCGCATCGTGCTCGACGAATTGCACGCGCTGGTGACCTCCAAGAGAGGTGACCTGTTGTCGCTTGGGCTCGCGCGGCTATGGCGGCTCGCGCCGGAGATGCGCGCGATCGGCCTGTCGGCGACGGTCGCCGAGCCGGAACAACTCGCGCGCTTCCTGGTGCCGCAGCAACCGGCCACGCAAATCGCCGCTGATGTCGTCACCGCCGGCGGCGCTGCGCCGCCGATCGTCGAGATGCTGGATACGCGCGAGCGCCTGCCCTGGGCAGGCCACACCGCGCGCCATGCGCTCGGTGAGATCTATGAACTGATCAAGCAGAACAAGACCACGCTGGTCTTCGTCAACACGCGCAGCCAGGCCGAGATGCTGTTCCAGGATCTCTGGCGCATGAACGACGATGGGCTCGCGATCGCGCTGCATCACGGCTCGCTCGACGTCGCACAGCGCCGCAAGGTCGAGGATGCGATGGCGGCCGGCAGGCTGCGCGGCGTGGTCTGTACGTCCTCGCTCGATCTCGGCGTCGACTGGGGCGACGTCGACCTCGTCATCAATATCGGTGCGCCCAAGGGCTCGTCGCGATTGATGCAGCGCATCGGCCGCGCCAATCACCGTTTCGACGAAGCCTCGCGTGCCGTGCTGGTGCCGGCCAACCGCTTCGAGGTCCTGGAATGCCGTGTCGCGATCGATGCGATCGCCGAGAATGCGCAGGACACGCCGCCGCTGCGATCAGGCGCGCTCGACGTGCTGGCGCAGCATGTGCTCGGCTGCGCCTGCGGCGAGCCGTTCCTTGCCGACGAATTGTATGAGGAGGTGCTGACGTCGGCGCCGTACGCGTCGCTGACGCGGGCCGATTTCGACGACATCGTCGATTTCGTCGCCACCGGCGGCTATGCGCTGAAGACCTATGAACGCTTCGCGCGCATCAAGCAGGACAAGCAGGGCCGCTGGCGCGTCGCCAATCCCCGGGTGCGGCAGAGCTACCGTCTCAACGTCGGCACCATCGTCGAGGAAACCATGCTGAAGGTTCGGCTGGTGCGCTCGCGCGCCGGCGGCACCGGCTCGACTGGCGCGCTTGGCCGCGGCGGCCGCGTGCTGGGAGAGATCGAGGAAGTCTTCATCGAGGGCCTCGTGCCCGGCGACACTTTTGTCTTCGGTGGCGAGGTGGTGCGCTACGAGGCGCTGGTCGAAGACCAGGTCTATGTCTCTCGCGCCAATGACAAGGATGCCAAGGTGCCGTCCTATATGGGCGGCAAATTCCCGCTCTCCACCTATCTCGCCGAGCGCGTGCGCAAACTGCTCGACGATCGCCGTGCGTGGAATGCGCTGCCGGATCAGGTCCACGAATGGCTGTCGCTGCAGAAGGATTTTTCCCGTGTGCCCGCGGTGCGCGAGCTGCTGGTCGAAACCTTTCCGCGCGGCAACAAGCATTACCTGGTCTGCTATCCCTTCGAGGGGCGGCTCGCGCACCAGACGCTCGGCATGCTCCTGACGCGGCGGATGGAGCGCGCCCGCACCCGGCCGCTCGGCTTCATGGCCAATGAATATGCGCTCGCGATCTGGGGATTAGGCGACCTCTCTTACCTGATCCGGCACGGCCAGCTTGATCTCAACGCGCTGTTCAATCCCGACATGCTCGGCGACGATCTCGAAGCATGGCTCGCCGAATCAGCGTTGATGAAGCGCACCTTCCGCAATTGCGCCATCATCTCAGGGCTAATCGCGCGTCGCCATACCGGTGAGGAGAAATCGCGCCGCCAAGTACTGTTCTCGACCGACCTTGTCTATGACGTCCTGCGCAAGCATCAGGCCGATCATGTCCTGTTGCGCGCGGCGCGTGCCGATGCCGCAACTGGCCTGCTCGATCTGCGCCGGCTCGGCGACATGCTCGCGCGCATCCAGGGGCGAATCACTCATCGGGAACTGGAGCATGTTTCGCCGCTCGCAGTCCCGGTGATGCTGGAAATCGGCCGCGAGTCGGTTTATGGCGAAGCATCCGACGCGCTATTGGCAGAAGCCGCCGACGAGCTCGTGAAAGAGGCGATGTCATGAGACATCGTAGCAATGGAAATGAATTTTCGGGGCGTATCCCTCTCCACACCGTCATGCCCGGGCTTGTCCCGGGCATCCACGTCCTTTGCTTCAGCGTGTGTGGAAAGGCGTGGATGGCCGGGACGAGCCCGGCCATGACGGAGCAAGTGGCTCTTACTGCCGACCCCCCAAGTACTTTCGAGGTCGCCGGCGTGTCGTTCGCCGCCGATCTCTCCGGCGCTTTGTTCTGGGAAGAGCAGCGCCTGCTCGTCGTCTCCGACCTGCACCTGGAAAAAGGTTCGAGCTTCGCCACACGCGGCGTGCTGCTCCCGCCTTACGACACCGCGGCGACCCTGGGCCGCCTTGCCGCCGTCGTTGCCCGGCATGACCCGCGCATGGTGATTGCGCTCGGCGACAGTTTTCATGACCGGCGCGCGCATGAGCGGATGAGCGCGCAGGATCGCGACGCCATCACCGCGCTGCAGGCGCGGCGTGAGTGGATCTGGATATCGGGCAATCACGATCCGGCCCTGCCGTCCGATCTCGGCGGCATGGTCGCTACCGAAGTCGCGATCGGCCGGATCAGATTCCGCCATGAGCCGACCGGCGCCATCGGCGAGATCGCCGGCCATCTGCATCCCAAGGCCCGCGTCTCGACCCGCGGCCGCGCAGTCGAACGCCGCTGCTTCGCCAGCGACGGCGAACGCGCCGTGATGCCCGCCTTCGGCGCCTACGCCGGCGGCCTCAGCATCCGCGACGCCGCGTTTGCAAAACTGTTCGGTACGCCGGCCTTCACCGCGCACCTTCTCGGCGACACCAAGCTGCACACCATCGCCGCTTCCCGCTGTTATTGATTGCTGCCACAAGCGCCGTCCTCATCCCGAGGAGCCGCGCAAGCGGCGTCTCGAGGGATGGGCCACGGGCTCCTCACTCTCCGTCATTCCGGGGCGCGCGCAGCGCGAGCCCGGAATCCATTTGTCCACTTGCGCAAGCGGTAAAATGGATTCCGGGCTCATCGCTTCGCGATGCCCCGGAATGACGGAGGAGAAAATTCGCCAGCGATTCCAACGTGATTTGGCCCGTCCAGCCCTCGCACAAAAAACATTCCGCTTCCGCCGTCGGGCAAATCAGTGATTTAACTCCGCGCGTCTCACCCGAATGAGGGGCGGCTCGCGATCGTCACG
>NZ_JAQMIL010000158.1:0-3103 GCF_029990105.1 Bradyrhizobium sp. Arg237L
CTGGCCGTAACCCATCAACCCGCCCTGCCGCCTCAAGCGGCGGGCACCTGTCCCTGATTATCGTGTCTCACTACAGGGGTGCAGTTCATCCTACCCCAACGGACTGATCCCGGATTGCGCTTCGCTCCATCCGGGCTACGATGCTCCCAACAATAACGATTGGGAGCAACACCCATGAGCTCGCTGTCCGGCAAGCAAGGTCCCCGCTACAAGCATCTCGCCGACGAAAGCGAGCCCTATGAGACCATCGGCGTCGAAAAGCTGACGCCGATCATCGGCGCGGAGATTTCCGGTGTCGATATCGCGCAGCTCGTCGCCGACGATGCGCGCTCTAACCGCCAGATGGACGAGATCCATCGCGCGCTTGCCGAGAACGTCGTGATCTTCTTCCGCGACCAGCGCATCACGCCAAAGGACCATCTCGCTTTCGGCCGGAAGTTCGGCGAATTGCACATCCATCCCGCCGCGCCGCATGAGGGCGAGGATCCCGCGCTGATGAAGATCCACGCCGACAAGGATTCACCGCGCGCCAATGGCGAAGGCTGGCATTCGGACGTGTCCTGCGATCTCGAGCCGCCGATGGGCTCGATCCTCTACATCAGGCAGTGCCCGCCGCACGGCGGCGACACGCTGTTCGCCAATATGTATGCGGCCTATGAGGCGCTGTCGGAGCGAATGAAGGCCTATCTCGATGGGCTCACCGCGCTGCATGACGGCGAGCCGATCTATCGCGGCCTCTACGCCAATTATGGCGTCGCCGACAAGCCGAGCTATCCCCATGCCGAGCATCCGGTGGTGCGCACGCATCCGGTGACGGGAAGGAAGGCGCTCTATGTCAATCGCGGCTTCACCCGCCACATCGTAGACATTCCCCGCGACGAGAGCGATGCGATCCTCGCCTATCTCTATCAGCACGCGGAAAATCCGCTGTTCCAGTGCCGCTTCCGCTGGACCGAGAACGCGATCGCCTTCTGGGACAATCGCTGCACCCAGCACCGTGCGATGTGGGACTACTGGCCCCACACCCGATCAGGCACGCGCGTCACAGTGAAGGGCGAGCGGCCGGTGTGACGGTGAACGCAGGACGGCGTTCCGCTACCTATCACGCGCAGAACATCTCGAAGTCGATGCGGATGTCGGCAAGGCTCATCTCATCCTCATCGATCTGGCTCTGCAATGTTGCGATCGACTGCTTGAGCTGCTCGATGAGGGTCGGTTCGGGCCCTGGTTGAGACTCCGCCTTCCTCAAGCTGGCTTCGAGGACGGCGAGCCTGCGCCGCTCGTCGCGGATCCTGATTTCCAGGTTTGCGATCATTCGCCTGAAGAGAGCGCATCCGCCACGAACAGCGGTTTGGACTTCGGCTTCCGACGTCGCCATCTGAGCATCCTTTCCTGAACGGGGCATGGCAGTGCAACCATCGCTATCATATTCACCGGAAATTGTGTGTGATAAACCTCACAATCTATATGTGTGACACGTTGATGCAGCGCGCGTTGACCCGCGCTTGCGCTTGCGCCAAGCTTCCCCACAACCAAAACAAGAACGGGAGGACGCCCTATGCTTCGCGCGGAAGACAACAAGTTCTTGACGGAAAGCGGGCCGGGCACGGGAATGGGCGAGCTGTTGCGCCGCTTTTGGCTGCCGGTGCTGTTGTCGGAGGAGCTGCCAGAGCCTGACAGCGAGCCGAAGAAGGTCACCGTCCTCGGCGAGGAGCTGCTCGCTTTCCGCGATAGTCGCGGCGTCGTTGGCGTCATCGACCAATATTGCCCGCATCGCGGCGCCAATCTCTGGCTCGGCCGCAATGAGGAATGCGGCATCCGCTGCGTCTATCACGGCTGGAAGTTCGACACCGACGGCCGCTGCGTCGACATGCCGACTTCCTATCCCGATCTCAACGCCAAGGATCACATCCGCATCAAGTCCTATCCGGTGCGCGAATGGGGCGAGATGATCTGGGCCTATATGGGCCCGGCTGATTCAGTGCCGGAATTACCGGCGCTGGAGATGGCGCTGCTGCCGCCGTCGCACCGCTACGTCAGCAAGAAGTGGCAGGACTGCAATTGGGTGCAGGCGCTGGAAGGCTCGATCGATACCGCGCATTTCACCTTCGCGCATCTGTCGTTCGAGAAGGACGAGAACGAGATCCTCGACATCAAGAAGCATTTCGTCAATCCGCTGGTGCGCGTGGCGACCGAGCACATGCGCTGGATCGCCGAAGACCCGCGGCCGGTGATCAAGATCAACCCGCATGACGCCGGGCTGACGATCGCAGGCGGGCGCCTCACCGGCACTGACAACATCTACTGGCGCATCGCCCAGTTCCTGATGCCGGTTCACGCTTACGCGCCGAGCTCGATGCCGGGCGAGAACATCTTCGGCCAGAGCTTCGTGCCGGTCACCGATACCAACTGCTGGATCTACACTTATGCCTGGAATCCGCAGCGCCCGATCACGAAAGCGGAGCGCGACGCCTATGACCGCGGCAACGGCGTGATCGCCGAGATCGACGAGAACTATGTGCCGCTGCGCAACAAGTCTAACGACTACCTGATCGATCGCAAACTGCAGAAGACCAAGAGCTATACCGGCATCAAGGGCGTCTCAGAGCAGGACGCCGCGGTGCAGGACAGCCAGGGCCCGATTGCCGACCGCACCCGCGAGCATCTCGGGCCGACCGATCTCGGCATCATGCATTTCCGCAAGCTGGTGATGGACGCCGCCCGCGCCCTGCAGCAGGGCGAGGCACCGCCGCATGTTGCGCATCAGGATCGTTACACCGTCCGTTCCGGCGCCTGTGTCACCAGCAAGGCCAAGGATCTGACGGCGGTCATGATCGAGCGTTTCGGCGACCCGGCAGGCTTCGTTGGCGGTCCCGGCCAGAACGCCGCGGCGGAGTAGGTCGTAGCCCGGGTGAAGCGAAAGCGTAACCCGGGACATCTTCGCCAGTTGACAGTGAACTGCACCCCTGTAGTGAGACAGGATAATCAGGGACAGGAGCCCGGCGCTTGAGGCGGCAGGGCGGGTTGATGGGTTAGGGCCAGGTTGCGGGGCTGCTGCGCAGCAGCCCCGCAACCTGGTAAATTTGCTTCGAACTCGGCTGGC
>NZ_JAQMIL010000159.1:0-2694 GCF_029990105.1 Bradyrhizobium sp. Arg237L
GACGATGTTTATCGCTGTCCCGCCGGCGAGCGGCTAACTTATCACTATACGAACGTAGAGGACGGAAAGACACTGCGCCGCTATTGGACAAGCACCTGCAAGACCTGCGCGCTAAAAGCTCAGTGCACGACAGGCCCCGAGCGCCGCATCTCACGCTGGGAGCACGAGGCCGTTCTGGAGAAAGTTCAGGATCGGCTCGACCACAACCCCAATGCAATGGGTGTCCGCCGTCAGACAGCGGAGCACCCGTTCGGCACGATGAAGTGTTGGATGGGAGCAACGCACTTTCTCACGAAAAAGCTGCCAAAGGTGGCCACCGAGATGGTGCTCACCGTGCTCGCCTACAACATGAAGCGCGTGATGATGATCGTGGGCGTAGGCGGATTGCTGGAGGCGATGCGGGCCTGAGGCCGGCCATTGCGCGACCAAATCAGTGCCTACGCGAAGCTCCTGGTTGCCACCGAGATGACAGGAGGTCGATTCCACCGAATTAGAAGCGCGGCGGCCACGAAATGCGCCGGAACGCCCCCAAGTTGCCGGATTTTCACACGGCCTGGGCCAACAGCTGACATCAACACCGGTCACTATCCGCTCACACTGGCGCCCTGTTGGCTTACATTTTCAATTGCTCGACTGCGACCGCCATACGGGCGCTGAAGACATCGCGCCCGCCAGCGCTTGGTTCAGGTGGTATAAGCACATTCTGCAAAGCGGATATTTCTCTGATCCCGGAGGGGTCATTACACCGTCAGCCAACCAAAATTCTCGGCCGTATGAAGCATCTGGCTCAGTTGGACATGACCGTGATCATGGTCGACAGCACCGTCCGACGCCGCGATCGTATGCGTTATGAGAAATGGCGTGCTGCGATCCTTTGAGACCGAGTCAATCTGTAATTCCAGCCGTTCGATGCTTCGGATGTCGAGGCCACCGACCTGGAGCGTTCCGGCATGGTGATCGGCCCCATCAAAAGCGGCTTCGATTTTCTTGAATTCGGCCATGAATGCAGCCTCGGCGACAGGATTTTGATCGTTGATGACAAACCGAAGCGTATCGTGCCCGTTTCCGCCGTCTATAGTTTGTGCGCCGAAATTGAAAGTGCCGTCGGAGGCGAGAAGGCTCGTATTTTCTTTGAGCACGATCAAGTCATCTCCTCCACCTCCCTCGATGGTGTTCGTTCCTGCTCGGTTTGCAATCAGAGCGTCGGTGCCATTGCCGCCATCAAGCGAGTTCACGCCGCTTGAATTGGTCGCCAATAGGTCATCACCGTTGCCGCCGTCCAGGTCTGCATTTCCGTGACCGGCGGCGATCAACTCATTGCCCGAGCCACCGTGGACGGTCACGTTGCCTTCGCCGGCGTAAATGATGCTCGAGCCGGAGCCACCGAAGATCGTGTAGGCGTCGTTGAGATCGGGGTTGGTGTGATCGATAGGAGTAGCAAAAATGAAGTTGCTGCCATTACCGACGTGAACAACCGGCTGGGTTCCATCCAATATTTGTGTGTGATCGGACGTCAACACAGTATCCGAAAATGCCGCCAAGACCCCGTGTCCGGCATAGGTCGGGTGCTCTGCGTCGAAAAAGAGGACCTCATTCGGGGCAAACGCCGTTGAATGAGTCAAATTGATCAATTCGGTCGACAAACCCGCCGAAAATCCGAAGCTCGCCGGATCCGATGCAACGGTTTCGAACAGCGCGTTCTGGTCGACCAGCTGAATATTCGGGTGGGTCGAAACCAACTGCTCCAAGGCGGCATTGTTAAGCAGAATCAGTTGGTGAGTAAATTCCGCTACCGCCGGTGGCAATTGCGAAAACAACGGCGCATGCGCCGGATCCGGCAGGGTGTAGAGAACGACCTTGTCCACGCCCGCCTGTGTGAGCTCGTTGATTGCGCCGCTGATGGTCGCGATCACGTTGCCGATGACGGTCTGAGCGGTCGACGGATCTTTCGGCAAGCTGCTCTGCAAGTAATGCAGATAATCATTAGCGCCGAGGTTGATCACCGCCGTGGTGTGCGGCGGTGGTTTGCCCCGGACAACTCCGCAAGGTAGGTCTGAACCTGATCTGAGAGATTGATCGGAAGCGGCAATCCGGTTTCAGGGTCCAGGGAGGGTCCTGGAGAAAGATCGCTCGCTAATGCCCCGGCAAATGCAAGATCATCGAGCTTGGCACTCAATAATGCCGCCAACTGCTCGGCATAGGTCGGCCCGTTGGACGAGCGCCCCTCCCAGTATGGGGGCGGGGGTAACCCGATCAAATTGAATAGGTTACCATTGTCTGACAGGCTGTCGCCAAATACCACAAGCGTTTGCTTCGACCCATGGGACATGATGTGTCTCCCGGATATGACTGTACGATTGACGTTTTGACAACTCGTCGGACCTGGGCGTCTTCGCCGGAGGCAGAACTAACTGGCCGGAAAGGGTTAGGTTATCAGCCGTAGGCGGCCCATTCAACTTCGCGAATTCCGGAGCCGACGAGTTCACCATGAACACGAGTCGGACGAGGTTCGGCATCACCTCCCTGGCCAGTTCGACGGCCTTACCGACCTGCTCCACATCTGTGAGCCGCGTTGTGCATCACAGCCAGAATTGGTCCCAATGTCCGAGTTGGGTCTTGGCCTTGTAAAAACGTCTGAGGAGGACGCGGGTTATGAGGTCCGGGACTGGGTGTCTCATGCCGCGATCGCAGCGA
>NZ_JAQMIL010000160.1:0-2562 GCF_029990105.1 Bradyrhizobium sp. Arg237L
ACGTCTTTCCGCTCACCTTGGCAAAACGCCCATGCAGAACGGTTGATCGGTTCAATCCGGAGGGAATGCATTGATCATGTCGTCATCTTTGGCGAACGTCATCTGCGCCATGTCCCGCTATCGTACCAAGATTACTACAACGCCACGCGCACTCATTTGTCATTGAACAAGGATGCCCCGGTTCCTCGCGGCGTTGAGTGGGCCGGCAATATCGTCTGCCGCCCCATCCTGGGCGGACTGCACCATCAATATGGCCGGACGTGATTTACGGTAGGCACAGCCAGGCGAGCTCGGCCCCTATGTCCGGCAGCGCCGGAACCGATTTAACGCACCAGCGCCCCGCGCGGGCCGATATTCGGCCCGGTTTCTATTGGGCGCGCCATCGCGACGGCGGCGAGCTGACGAATCCTGCAGGTCACGCCCGGCCCCGGCGGCGAGGATCTCGCCGCAATGTTCATCGGCAACCTGTCATGGCCTGACCTCGACGAGGCACTCGAGCTCGTTGAGCTGCTCGAGCGGATCGAGCCATCCCCGGAAAAATCCCCGAACCCGGCCGAGGCCGTGCGCTACGCCCGCCAGCTCGCGCGATCGAGGCCTCGCGGCGCTCGCGCCAAGGCGCGACGGCCCCCTCCCCCAAGCGGCCTTTTCTTCAGGAACATGTTCGCTTTGCGGGAGTCGGTTGATTCTGCTCGTCCAGCCGATTCGGCGGGGGCCCTGGCGCGCCGAGTTCATAGTGCGCAAACTCGTTATACCCACAATCGAAGGAGCCGAGCTATGCTCTCACGTCGTTCCCTCGTTTTTGCAGTGGTTGCCGCAAGCACAGCCTTCGCGGCGCTGGCTTTCGCCGTCGAGACCCGACCGTTCGATGCTGACTCCTTCGCGGCGGCGCAGAAGGCAGGCAGGCCGATTTTGGTTGCGATCCATGCGTCCTGGTGTCCGGACTGCCAGAAGCAGAAACCGATCCTGAGCGAATTGACGGCACAGCCCGAGTTCAAAGACCTCATCTACTTCACTGTCGACTTCGACAATCAGCAGGACGCGGTGAAGTTTTTTGGCGCTGGTAGGCCTTCCACGCTAATCGCGTTCATAGGCAAGAATGAAACCGGCCGCTTGGTAGCCGACACTGAGCGTTCCGCTATCGCCGTGCTTTTAGCTAAGACGCGCCCGGCCAATCGGGGGTTGCGATCAGTCCGGCCCGGTCAAGGCGGCCGTGATGCCGCCGATCTCAGCGTCGACGAGACGCGCGGTCGCCGAGGATGAACTGGCGCAGGCGCCCGCCCCAAAGAAAAACCCGGCACTGAGGCCGGGTTATATGTTCGGCATAATTTCGCCAGCGCGAGGCCGGCGGATTTGAATTCATCCGACTCTTAGATTTTCGGCGGACGTCTTGCCCCTGTTGGTCATTTCTTCGTAGCTCACCTTGGTCCCCTCATTGAGACCGCTGAGCCCCGCTTTTTCTACGGCCGAGATGTGCACGAAGACATCCTTGCCGCCTTTGTCGGGTTGAATGAACCCATACCCCTTTGTTGCATTGAACCACTTCACAATACCTGTCGCCACGTCGGCACACTCCGTTTTTGAACAATGGAGGTATTCTATGGTGGCCGGATGGTCCGCGGCAAGAAAAACCCCCACCTGGACCCCTGCCCCTTTGCAGTTCGGTCCATTCCCCGGTTGAGCTATTTTTCTTCGGCTCAGAACGAAGTTACTCCAGCCCCTCGGCACAGCCAGCGAAGCCACGCGGAACAGTCCATTTGTGGAAACGTTAAATGGTCGCACGCAGGATCCACGTGTGTAACGACCCCTGGCAGCTCGGTCCGGATTTGTCCCCTGGGCCGGGCTGCTACTATGTTGGGCAGAAGCCGAAATGCGGGGTGTATGAAAAGCCCGGCTGTTAGGCCGAGCTCTAATCGATGGCCGGCGCTATCTTTTGAAGTGTCTTATGCCGCCGGGCTGCTTTCCGGCAGGGCCATCCTCGCCAGATCGATCGCGACGGAGACTGCAATCGCTGGAGTCATGCGACCTAAGTGCGCCTCGCGCGTATCCTCGTAGAGATAGACCGTCGCCGCCTTGAGGGCCAATTCGTTCAGGTCGCGGACATTTACGCGCGCCGCCGCTATCTTGGCTTCTTCGAAATCCGCCCGCGCTTCATGATATGCTTGCCCGACGGCGCCCCAGTTTATCTCATCAAGATACTTGCGCCAACGACGCTCCCATTTCCGATAAGCTCGGCTGCTGCCGCCCGCCTCGTTCGGGTGCTGTCGCTCGGCGCCTCCAGCGGTCACTGCGGCGGCTTGGGCGAGGAATGCACGTCGGGTGCTGTTGACGCAGTCAATGTCAGTCGTCGCGGCGATGTTGTTTGAGGACGAGTTTAAGGGTGGCGTGCTATGCACGCGATCTAGGGTCTGTTGAGATTCATCTGGAATGGATGACGGCGGTGGCGAGGTAGATCATCGCCTCGAAACTGCCGTCGGTCTTGTCGGATCGCATAGCTATGCGTTTGAATTCCTTCAGCTTGCCGAAGAAGTTCTCGATCAGGTGGCGCCATTTATAGATGTCCTT
>NZ_JAQMIL010000161.1:0-2554 GCF_029990105.1 Bradyrhizobium sp. Arg237L
GTCGAGGTCTTCAACATCCGCTACTTCGGATGCCGTCTACCCGCAGACCGAATTGGTTCTCAGGCTCTACGATTCGTCACCGCGCCGCCGACGCGCGGCCCTCGCCGTCGATCTGGCGGCCCATGATCGCGATCGCCTTCTGATAGACGCCGGCGGCATTCCAGGCTTCGATCGCCGCGAAGTTGGGTTCGCCGGGCTGGTAGCCGGCGCCGGCGCGCCAGCCGTGGGCTTTGAGGAAGTTGGCGGTCGAATTCAGCGCATTGGCGGCGACGTCGAGATTGCCGGTGCCGTAGGCCAGGATGTTCTTGGGCATGAATTGGGTCTGGCCGACCTCGCCGTGCATGGAGCCGCGCGTGGCTCCCGACAGCACGCCCCGGTCGACCAGCTTCAGCGCCGCGTAGAGCTGGTCGGTGAAGAATTCGGGTCGGCGGCAGTCATAGGCAAGGGTGGCGATCGACGACAGCATGTTCTGATTGCCGCGCTGGCTTCCAAAGCCGGTCTCCATGCCCCAGATCGCAATCAGCGGCCCGGGCGGAACGCCGTAGTGCTGCTCGATCGATGCGAACAGCGCCGCGTGGGACTGCTTGAGCGATCGTCCGCGCGCGACGATGGTCGAGGCGCCGCGCTTGGCGAGAAACTGGTCGAGCGACAGGCCAAAGCTCCGCTGGCCGCGATCGGCGGCGATGGTCGCGCTCGCATAGTGCGTCTGCATCAAGGCGGCGACACCGGTCTGTCCAATGCCCTTGCCGCTCGCCTCCCGAGCGAATTCCGCCTTCCAGGCCTCGTAACCTCCCGGGCCGTTACCGCATTGGGCGGCTTTCGCGATGCCGCCGAGAGGCGCGAGCGTCGCCAAAGTGATGAGGGTGGCGGTTGCAAGTTTCCTGGTCATCTCGAACTCCGTTGGTCGGCAGACATGATTTAAGCATAAATTGGGTGGACGCATAAATCGCATAACAATCGGGCGAAATCCGCACCCGGGAGGAAATCATGAAAAGGCTCATCGCCGCGGCCGTGGCTGCCGGCTTCGCTCTCGAAATGGCACATGCCGCGCCCTTGCCCGAGGCCAAGCCCGATGACGTCGGATTCTCGGAGCCGGGCCTGGCCCGGATGGACGATTTCTTCGCCCGCGAGATTGCGGCGAAACGGGTGCCCGGCGCCGTGGTCGCGATCGCCCGGGACGGCAAGCTCGTGCACTACAAGGCCTATGGCCAGCTCGATCCGGTCAAGGGTACGCCGATGTCCCTCGATGCCGTCTTCGCGCTGGCGTCCATGACCAAGCCGCTTGCCGCCGTCGCCGGGCTGACGCTGATGGAGCAGGGCCGCCTGCCGCTGCAGGCCAGGCTCGCGGACTATTATCCGGCCTTTGCCGACATGAAGGTCGGCATTCCGCAGGTGGACGGTTCGTTGAAGATGGACGCGCAAGCGTCGCCGATCACCATTCATGACCTTTATCGCCACACGTCCGGTCTCATGTACGGCGGACGGCCGGACAGCTCGAGCCCGCTCGCGCGCCTCTATCCTGACGGCACGGCGCCGGCAGTCGAGGGCGATACGCAGGCCTTCATCGATCGCATCACGAAGCTGCCGCTGGTGCACCAGCCGGGGACGGAGTTCGAATATGGCTTCTCGATCGACGTGCTGGGCGCGGTAATCGAAAAAGTCACCTCGCAGCGGCTAGGCGATTATCTGGCTGCGAATGTGTGGCAGCCGCTCGGCATGAACGATGCCACGTTCCATCCGTCGGAGGGGCAGCGCGACCGTCTTGCCCGTCCGTTTCCGAATGATCCGCTGACGGGCAAGCCGCAGAGCATCAGGCTGCTCGACACGCCGACCAAGTTCGACTGCGGCGGCGCCTGCGCGTTTGCCACCGTCGGCGACTATCTCCGTTTCGGCCAGATGCTGCTCAACGGCGGGGAGCTCGAGGGAAAACGCATTCTTGGGCCCAAGACGGTGCACCACATGACCTCCAACCACCTCGGGCCTGAGATCAAGAACAACGTCGCGAACGTGGAGCCGCATCGCGGCGGCTTCAGTTTTGGCCTCGGGGTGGCAGTGCGAACGAGCGAAGGTCTGTCAGCGGTCCCAGGTAACCCCGGCGAGTTCACCTGGAACGGCGCCTACGGCACGCAGTTCTTCTGCGATCCGAAGGAGCGCCTGGTCGTGGTCGTCGGAACGGCGGCGCCGGGCGAGCTCCGGAAGTACTACCGCGAGCAGGTCCAGGACATCGTCTACGGCGCCATGATGCGGTGAGGCGCGCCGGCGGTTGCCCCCTCCGTCATTGCGAGCGAAGCGAAGCAATCCATGTCTCCACGCGGGCGCTATGGATTGCTTCGCTCCGCTCGCAATGACGATGTGGATGCAACGGGTGCGACAAATCAACCCGTCGGGCAAATCACCAAAAGTCTGTCCACCCCTCGCGCGAAAAACATTCTCTTTCGCCGTCGGGCAAATCAGTGATTTAACTCCGCGCGTCTCACGCGAATGAGGGGCGGGTCGCGATCGTCACGAACGTTGCGGTGAGATGCGGTGGACGCGATGCGTGCGACTGACGAGC
>NZ_JAQMIL010000162.1:0-2480 GCF_029990105.1 Bradyrhizobium sp. Arg237L
CGCGACCAAGTCCGGTCTACCCCAAAGAGTTGACGTGAGGCCGAGGGGCTGGCTAGTCGCGTACGGGCCAATAGCGGTCGTTGCCCTGTTCGGCAGGACCCGTCCTCACCACCAGTCATTCTCCCTTTGCGAAGCAACAAAGAATTATCCGGCCGTCTGGACGGCTCTGACTCGTTTTTAGGGGGCGGGGGCCGTGGTCGTTTTGGGCGCACTTTTCATCTGGCAATCGTCACAGGCCTTTGCGCGGCTCATGACGGCTTTGTGGTGACGATAGAGCGCGAGCATATTGCCGATGCCGGCGAACATCGCGGGGTCTCCGGGATCGGCCACCAATATTGTTGAGGTCGCTCCCAATCGCAATCGACCGCGACCGAGCGTTATCTCGTAATTGCAGCCTTGTATGACCTGTTAAAATGGGCACAGTATACTGGCTTCGGGATCGGAGGAAGATGCCATGCCCGAAGCACAAAGCGACATTGATTATACGGTTGATATCGGCAGACACGAGACGACGTTCCGTGCGAACACACCCAAAGGAGAGGAATTCCTCGGCGGCGTTGACCTAACTATGTCCAATGAGGAAGCGCATACATTCATACAGGATGCCCGCGTAGCAGGGCTGATGGTCAAATCGTTTTTCTAGCGCTTTCGCAAATACAATCATCCACAAGGGCACGCGGCTTCACGCCATTCCAGTTCAGTGCCACGGCTCCCGCGCGACGCACTTGCACTGTAGCGGCGGAATGCGCTCACGGCGGAAAATCGCGCTGTATTTGGCAAATCACCTAAATGCTGCATCGGCTCACCGCAGACCTCACATTTGCGAGCCGTGACTTTACGCTGCGGATCGGCAACTCGGGTCATGGAAGCTATTAACACCTTTGAGACACGCCAAACCGCGTGGACCCATGCAAATGGTTTAGCGAACGCTCTTGCCGATGAAGAGGAGCATGCCTTCCTCATTTCGCTTGACCGATTGGATCGTGCCACCCGTTGTCGTCTCCTTTTGTTGCAACAGATTGGTCGCCCCAGCTCCTAGACGCACCGCCGCGGGACCTAACGGCCTTACTTCGAGGCTTTGGTGATCTTGTGCTCCAAGTGGCCGGTCTCATGATCACGGCGGAGCTGGCTCAACGATGTCTCGTTCAGCTTAAGTAGAACCTCGCGGAGCTTCTCGGTGTCAGGATAGCCTGCTGCGAAACTCCGGCCGTACACCTCGCGCAACGTGCGAATGAGGGTGTTTCCGTGTTTGGCGCTGATTTCTCCGTCCGTGTTGCGGTGGCGGTTGTCGAGAGTGCCCTTGCTCATACTGCCCTCCTTTGTGCCTGCGCTGACAGCATCCACTCGCCGAGACCAAATCGCAACAACGCGTGCTCGGGAAATGCCTTTGCACTGCGTAGCTTTAGGCAGCCGGCGATTGGCTCAAGGAGCGCTTGTTTAACTCGTCCCGCCTCCGTCCAATGCGACCACGGACACTTAAAGCATATTGGGGACGTATTAGGTCAAACCTCCTGACACACTGCTAAGCTCCTTAAATCGCCAGTCGCACCGCCGCAGCGCTCGTTTTTGTTTTCACAAGCCTGGACCGGAGGGCAATAGGATGCATTGCATCACAGCATGGTCTACATAGGAAAATAATGCCCGTTGGCGCTTTTCCCCTCAAGGAAGGAAAGTTGACATCACTCAAGATCGTTGCGCCGGACGCCTGACGAGGCCAACGCCGAGGACGAACACGCCGACTGCCAGCAGCGCTGCGCCGACGTAGGCGAGATAGATGAGCCCGTTCGGGGCCTTCGCGTCAGGCGACAAGACGGACAGGAAAAAAGCCGCCGGCACCAGGATTGCGGCGATAGGAATCGAACCTCGCACAAGCCATTTCATCGCATTCGAGAGCTTGGCCTCATCCACGTAGCGCAGCGCCACGAGCGCCAGGACGAGCCAAACGCCCGCATGTGCATGGCCGGCGCGCCACAAATCCTGGCGCAACGGGTTCTCCATGTACTTCGGGTCGCCGATCAGAAGAGAAAGGAGGCTTACGCCACCATACATGACCGTCGGCAGAACGATCAGAAGAATGCCGGCTAAGCGGCGTGACTCATTGCTCATGGTCATCTCCAACCTTCAAGAGTTCGCAACACGACGAGACCTCGCGAGAGATATGCGTGACGACCCGTTCGCGACAATGTCGGCGGCGTGCGCAGGCGCCGGGTGCCGGCTCGATCTTCGTCCGCAACCAATGAAATTGCGCGCCGCTATGAGTATTTCGGAAGTCGCATCTGATCTGCTGCGGGTCCGTTCTTCCCTCAGGAGCAGACATCGAAAGAAGCACTCAGCATGTCCGAGAAGGGCCAACAGGCGACATTCCCGGCTTGGCCTGATATGAAAGAGGCCGCCAACTGAGGCGGCCATGGGGAATTAACGCACCGTTCAATGTAGGCGACCGAGTAAAGAAGCGATCAGGTTACGAATACCCGGGTTTC
>NZ_JAQMIL010000163.1:0-2453 GCF_029990105.1 Bradyrhizobium sp. Arg237L
CCCGATCATTCCGCCAGCTTAGGCGATTCCATTACATCATCAACTCGGATAAGGTTTTCGGTACACACAGGACATTGACCCTGGCCGCACCGTCCCGGAGACGGTGTTGACCTCCGGTCTGGCGCAATCGCGGGAAGGTACAGGTCAGGCGGCGCTGCTGGCTCTGCAGCGATTTGGCTTCTGCGCATGGGCAGCCGAAGGGAGCCGACGGATTGAGCAGCATGGTCGATGCGAACGATATGCGCGAGCGTGGTGTTCCGATAACGCACACGGCGCAACATTTGGGTCGAATGCACTATTGGCTATAAGGGTCAGTCCGATTGCAGGCCTCAAGAACTGTTATGCTCGCCTGCAAGAAGGCAAGGTAATTACTATGGGAAACTAAAAGACCAAGATTGACCAGTTCAAACGCAGCTTCCCATGAGCTCTCTCTCGGCGCGAATCTCACTCGCGCGCCCCCATGAATGACCAGCGGTCGGAAGCTACGGCCGCGCTGCCCGTGCTTTGCTCCCTGTCGGATGCCGTTCGAGCAATGGATCAATAGTAGGCGGGGTTTCGACATTTCAATCTCCAGATTTGTGGTCGACGAGGGTTCGCCATCGCGGCCTCGCTCGATCCAGGACTGAAACGGCGTGAGCGTTGCGCAACTCGGTGCCTGATCCGGGAAATTCAGGCGTAGGCCACCACCGCGATCGCGCCTTCGATCTCTGGAGCGAACGTGACCTTTGCGGTGTGAACTTGGGGAAGATCGGCCCAATGCATGTCTTTATAGTTGAAGCCTCGCGCCAGCGTGGGCTTCACCACCATAAAGTAGGGCGAAATATCGAAGTCGCGCGGCGCGTAAAATGACGAGTGGCGGGTCTCGGCGATTTCGCGCCGCGCCGTCTGGCTCTCGACGTGCGTGATCTTGGGCAGGATCGGGTAACGCACGGCGTCGAATGCTTGCGCAATTAGCGAAGAACAGATGATGCGGCTAGCGTCGCCGGACCCGAGCGCAATCGTTCGGCGGCGCCAACGCGGCGCCACTGGCCATGGGAATAGATAGCGCATCAGGTCGACGACGTTTTTGAAATCGTAGCCGAGACCAATGCGTTCGATAGCGTAATGGCAGACCTTTGCGCAGTCCGCTCCGCTCAGTCCCACCGGCCGGCAGATACGGGTTTGACAATGCAGATATTTCGACAGCGGCGCCGACACGACACCTTCGCCGATATTGGCTTCGATCAGGACATGGCGCTCGCCGTCGGTTGCGGCGCCGGCCACCGGCCCGACGTACAACGCCGAGTGCGACCAAGTCGATTGAGTGAGATATTTGATGCTGCCGGAAATACGACCTTTGCCCTCGACCAGCAAGACATCACCGGGTCGAAGGGTGTCGCGTAAGGCTGTCGAATCGTTCGGAGTGAACGGCTCACAGTGGTTGACCGGCTTCTGCGACCGGACAATCAGACGTCCGGCATTGTCGAACATCCAGCCCATAACTCGTTTCTCACCTGTTTGGTTTTTCTCACCTGTTTGGTTTTTTCCGTATGGCAGTTCCAGAGAGTGCTGCCGTTCGGTTACCCAAATTACATCCCAAGCATAATCATTGAGAGATGGACCTGACCATTGCACGGAGGTTGATCCCCCCCGTTACATTTGGTTGAGAAGAGCATACCAAGGTTTAGGATCGGGCACCCGCCTGTTGCGACTGATGGGAGCGTCGCACCTCGTTCGGCGGCCACACCCCCGAACTCGCGATCGCATCATCTTCCGCGCCGACAGGCGCACACGAACAGTAACTCCGCAACCTACGCTGAGCCGTCGTCGGTGAGGGGCTCAGCGCTGTCGCCGCGGTGCTCGCGATCTAGCGTCGATCTCCTTGCCCAAGCCGGCAACGCCTACTGCGCCCACGACTGCGCCATTGACATGGATCGGCACGCCGCCGCGCAGCACCAAGATGCCGGCAGTGACGAAGGCCGTTCGAGCTTGGTTTATGTTGTCCTCGATCTCCGCTGTAGCCGCGCCACCGTTCGCGCCTTCTCGATGGCGAGGCAACATTGATCTACCAGCGTCGTCTTACGCCATCATGCGGAGGGCTACGGGCGCGGCGATGGCGACGATTACGCTGCCCGTCACGAGCAATGCGGACCCCGGCAGCCTCCATAGCGCCGCGACGTTGCAGCTACACACCGTCAACGGCAATACATTCAACGTCGCTATCAGAACGGCATAAGATCGAAAAAGCAGGGCATTTGGCCTCGGGCCGCCGCCGGTCCCATTTTATTTGTTGCGGCGCATGAGTCTCTTGTTGGCCCTGAGATGAACAAGGCTCCCGCCGCCAGAATGTCCGCACGCTGAGCCAGATCGGACGCAGATCGGCGCTTTGGCGACCGCCGGTTCTGACCCAAGGCGGAAATATGCGCTGGTTGGTCTGAAGCTGGGAGGCCGTTACGCGCACCTGGCCGGCGCGT
>NZ_JAQMIL010000164.1:0-2364 GCF_029990105.1 Bradyrhizobium sp. Arg237L
TTTGTTGCACGGGACCCATGGGTGCAACCGGCACCCGGCTTTCCCTGCGCCCTCTGATCTCGAGGAGGGTGAAACGAGACGCAAAGCTCGGGCGATCCATGCCGCGAGAACGCAGACTCATATCCTCACGCTGTTTGAAATTTAAACTAGAACCCATCCCTCGTCATTGCGAGCGCAGCGAAGCAATCCATACCTCCGCGCGTGGAGAGGTGGATTGCTTCGCTGCGCTCGCAATGACGGCGTCGTCCTGGCGAAGGCCAGGACCCATAACCACAGGCTTTTGTCGTGTGCTCCGCTGCAACCGCTTGCTCGCGCCACAACACCTCCCTGTGGTTATGGGTCCCGTCTTTCGACGGGACGACAGTCGTAGGATGGGTAGAGCGAAGCGAAACCCATCCCACGGACTGCTCCACCACAGCCTCCCGTGGTAATGCTTGGCTCAATTCCGGGCGAGCCGCTGTTGCGGGGCCTGGCTGATGTGCTATCTCCGGTGGTGTTCGAATCTTCGCCCCCTACCATAGTGCGGGCTCAGTAATGCGTAGTTGGTTTCCTCGAGGAAAAGGACTCGGCTCGTGTTACGGATGCGGTACGTGGTGGCGGTCGGCGTGCTCATGGCGCTGAACGGAACGGATGCTTTTTCTGCGGACATTGTGAGGTCGGTCGTGAAGGCGCCGCCACTGCCGTGGACCTAGAGCGGCTTCTATATCGGCGGACATTTTGGCGGAGGCTCTGGCATCACCCATGTCGGTGATCCCTACGGTCCGTCGATCTATGGCGACGACATCCGTACGCCGAAGGCCCTCATCGGCGGCCAGCTTGGCTACAACTGGCAGCAGGCCGGATCGCCATGGGTGTTCGGCCTCGAAGCTGATGTCTCTGCCGTCGATGCCGACGGCACCAACACCTGCCTTGCCTATTCCGGCCTGTTCGTCTCGGCGAACTGCCGTATCCAGCAGGATGCGATGGGTACCATCACCGGGCGGGTCGGCCAGGCCTTCGGGCCGGCCGGTCACTCGCTGGCCTATGTGAAAGGCGGCGCCGCGTTTCTGTCGAGCCGTTTCTCGATGACGACCAACGCTCTCGATTTCTTCGGGCGGCCGGAAGCTTCGGTGAACGCCAATGCGGTGCAGTGGGGATGGACAATCGGGCTCGGTGTCGAGCACGCGCTGGCACCGGCTTGGTCGATGAAGCTGGAATACGACTATGCCAATTTCGGGAGCCGCGACATCGTGACGCCGCTTGGCGGTTTTCAGACGGTGCCGCTCGATCCAGCCAGCCTGGTCGAGACCGCTGGTCTGCCGACGGCAGTCCGGCAGGACAGCCATGTCGTCAAGCTGGGCGTGAACTATCGCCCTGGTGCGGACGCATCGCGCGGCTGGGACAACCGGCCCGCCGCTTTGCTGACGGCGGCGCCTTCGGTCTCCGGGTGGTCGGCGGAAGTCGGCGCGCGTTACTGGTACAGCAGCGGTCGCTATCAGAACGATCTCGGCATGAGCACAGATCAGCCGCTGCAGAACGCGCTGATTTCACGGCTCACCTATGAGACCACAGGGCACTCCGGTGAGGTGTTCGGCCGGGTCGACAGTCCGGCCAGGGTGTTCCTGAAAGGCTTCGCCGGCGGCGGCGGGCTGACATCCGGCCACATGAACGATGAGGATTGGCTACCAACCTATCGCGACACGGCCATGGCCTATTCGAACACATACCAGGGCAGGGTCGAGGGCACGATCGCCTATGCCACGCTGGACGTTGGATACACCTTGCTGGAAACGCCGGGCGCGAAACTCGGGGCGTTCGCAGGCTATAATTTCTATCGCGACCGCAAGGACTCCTATGGATGCGCGCAGATTGCGTATCCCGGCGGCGGTGTGATTTGCGCCGTTCCGTCGCCGACCACCGGGATCACAATCTCGCAGTCCGAAGACTGGCACTCTCTGCGCGTCGGTGTGAACGCGATGGTCACGATTGCCCCCGGGCTCAAGCTCACGGCCGATGCGGCCTATTTGCCCTACGTCTCCGTTTCCGGTCTCGATACACATTACTTGCGTTCTGACGAGTCGTCGCCCTATTCCCCGGCCAACGGCACCGGGCGCGGCATGCAGCTCGAAGCCGTGCTGACCTATGACGTGACCGAGCGCTTCAGCGTCGGCGTCGGCGGCCGCTTCTGGTCGATGTGGACGACCGATGTTCTCACCAGGGGATTCGGCAGTCCGTTTCCGACGTCGGTCCTCCCGATCCGTGCCGAACGCTTCGGCACGTTCCTGCAGTCATCCTACAAGTTCAATGCAGTGAATTAGAGCGTTTTCGAGCGAAGTGGATACCGGTTCGCGTGAAGAAAACGCGTCAAAACAAGAATCTAGAGCT
>NZ_JAQMIL010000165.1:0-2249 GCF_029990105.1 Bradyrhizobium sp. Arg237L
AAAGGGAAGACAATAGGGCGCACCTGTGGCGCAGGTGCGGCCTGTCTCGGCCGCGTCGCCAAGATCGCCTAAATTGGAAGTTGCGGTCTTGATGCGCCTCCTGCCGAGGAACAGGACAGACGCCATGTCGAAACCATCGCCAAACAAAGGCATCTTCGCGCGTTAGCGCGTCGAGACCGGTGCCCGCGCGCACGTCGCTTGCAAGCGATGCACCATCGGATCGGCAGCGCGGCATGAACGCGATATTCCGTATGAGCGAAGCACATGCAGGCGATATTGGCGCAGTTGCGAGTTACTTGAAGAGAGAAGCTGCCGTGCCGACATGGTCGGAACCAGCGCGCGTACGTTTTCGGCGGCTACGGGCGCTATCTTGATTGGCAAGGGTATTGATGGCCTAGTGCCTGACTTCAACAGTGACGCGCACTCCGCCCGCCCGGGCGATTGCGACGAGCCATCCGAACGGAGTTGCCGATTTGGCGTTGTCGGAGATTACGGTTCCGACTCTTATCATGTCGCATCGAAACGACTCTTGCCGCGCCACGCCGCCGGCCGACGCTGAGATGTTGAAGAGGCGCCTGACAAAAACCAGCAAGACCGAAATTGTGTTGATTGACGGCGGCGATCCGCCCGAGTCACCGCCCCGCGAGGCGAAGGCGGCGCATGGCTACTTCGGCATCGAAGCCAAGGCTGTCGACACCATCGCCGATTTCATCAATCGCAATAGCAACTGACCACGCATACTGTGGATCGGCCACCATATTCTGATCGTGTGCCACGCATGACGGCTAATGGCCCGAATGCGAAGTCCGCGCGGGATCGGAAATGGTCTGCTTACCGGGGTAGATCGGAAGTTACTGGTCGACCTTCCAATCGGCGCTTTTGACCCCCCAGCCGACATCCTGCAAGCAAAGATCCTAATCCACTGCGGACGAACCCCGAACCTCAAACGTGCCGAACGGCTCGATCCTTACAGGCTCAAGCTCGTCGGCGATGCCCCAGGCTTTTTTTCTAGATCGACACGAGGAGGCGCTGGCTTTAGCGGAAGGAATGATCGGGCGCAATCCGAGTGCGCATCCAGGTTTGCGATCGGAGCCGCCAGCGCTGCGTTTGCCGGGCGCAGCGATACGGCGCATCGGCTATCTGCCCGCCTGCAAATTGTTGATCCAGCATTCCGCGTTTCCCATCTCGGACCCTATCAGAAGCCCGGTTTCGTGGCAAAATACGCCGAAGGTCTGCGCCGTGCGGGTTCCCCGAATGAGCGCACGCAGCCCGCAAAGTCGCTGATGCCATTGTCGAACGAGCATAAATCCGCTTGTGGCCTCTTCTCGGACATTGCTGGCAAGCAGCTAGGCGGCACGCCCCGGCCAATGGACTCTGGTACGGATTGGCGCAATCCTGCGGTCGCAAATAGTCCCAGTGCAGGGGCTGCCAATTTAGCCGACCAGCAGATATCGGGAGGACAACAACATGAGGACGCAGGACAAGACGCTAGTCGCTTCCATCGTGGCTGCAGTGATACTCACCGCAACAGCCAGCGCTCAACAGGCGCCATCCCCACCTCCGATAACGCCTTATGGAGCGCCACTAGGGCTCGAGGCAGCCAAGAAAGTGATGGCTGCCGCGGAAGCGGAGGCCGTAAAGAACAACTGGGCGATGGCCATCGTCATCCTCGACAGCACGGGCCACATGGTGATGCTGCACAAGCTCGACAATACCCAATACGGCTCTCTTATGGCTGCCGAGGACAAGGCGCACAGCGCGATTAACTACAGGCGCCCTAGCAAGGTGTTCGAGGATCTCGTGGCGCAGGGCGGCATGGGTTTGCGTTCATTGGCACTCCGTGGGGCATCTCCACTAGAAGGCGGCATTCCCATTAATGTGGATGGCAAGATTGTCGGGGCGATCGGCGTCTCTGGCGGGACGCCAGTTCAGGATGGCCAAGTCGCAAAGACGGGCGCCGACGCCGCGAAGTGAAAACCGCGCTCGCATCACCGAGGTCGTCTTGTCGCGCGGCCTCAACGCGTGCTCCTTGTCGCTTATGCAACTGGCGACGTCCGCTGTTGGCCCAAGAGCGAAGGTCGGCTTGGCTTCGAAATGGTCCACTTTATCGGGGTAGAGCGGAAGTGACCGACCGATCAGCCAAATGGCGCTGTTGACCCTCGACGGACGTTCAAACGGACCTCTCCCGCCAGTTTGCTTGAGGATATAATCTCGCCAAGGTCACGGTCGTGACTGCCGCTAAGGTTCAG
>NZ_JAQMIL010000166.1:0-2230 GCF_029990105.1 Bradyrhizobium sp. Arg237L
ACCGTAACCTCGAACGCGCCGAGATGGCCGCGCGCCGCGGTCACCTTTCCCTTCGCCACCGGGAATTCGTCCCTGCGCGGCGGCGCGATGGCGGCGGGCGGCTCGATCAGAACGGTGACGTCGAGATGGTCCTTGAGCAGATCGCCGGCCTCGATCGCGGTCTCATCGCGGCCGCAGATCAGGATGACGCCGCCGCTTTCGAGCTCAACCGATGGCGCTGGCGGTGCCGTCTCCGCCGCCGCCGCAAGCAGCGCCGCCATTTTCGGTCCTGCCCGGTCGGCATCGCCGGACCATCCGGCGGCCTCGCGGATGTTGGCAAATTGTATGGATTGCGTGCGGCCGCTTTCCTCAGCCACATCCGAAAACAGTGCCGCTTCCTGGGTGCAGGCGACCGTGAGCGGGCCGTCTTCGGCGGCGATGGCTCGGAAGCGATCGAGTTCGGCGCGACAGAGCTGCGTTGCCGTCGTCATTTCATGATGGCAGCCGCGACGCATAGCATCGCCGTCGAGTGGCATCGTGCCCTCGCACGAGCAGACCAGAACGCGTCGCGCAGAATCAGCCATTGCGGTCACGAACTCTTGTGGCTGTGCGGTACGCCCGGCAAAACTGGCCGGGAATTTGTGGAAAGTATATACTGGCTCTGCCGCAAAATACGATGGTGGTATGGCGGACTTGCAGGGAGCACCCGATGCGCGCGCCGCGTGATTTCTGGCTCGCTTGCGGCCATCATCTGCTCGACCGCGACGAGAACGGCCGGCTGCTGGTTACCGACGACTTCCTGAAGGTCTATCTGGCGCGGCCCGAGCTGATGCCGCCACCGGAAGCCTGCGCGGCGGAGCAGGAGCTGCATCGCGCGCTGCTGCGTCACCCGCGGCGGCCGGTCGCGGCCAGGCAGATCGAGGCGATCGCCGATGGGGACGCGCGCGAGAACTGGCGGACGATGATCGCCTGGCGCGATCACCTGGTGAAGCACGGGTGCCTCGAGGCCGCTTATCTTGCGATCGTCAGGCGCAATATTGCCTTTCCCCAGGTCCTCGTCGGTCAGTTGGTGCAGGTCATCCTGCGCAATGCGTTGGATGATTGCCGCGATGCTTTCATGCTGCGCGCCGCTGAGATGTTTTTCCGCCCGCAGAAGCTCATGATCGAAGGGGCCTCGGTCCTCGCCGTCGACGAGGAACGCGGCTCCGTAACCGGCCGGCATTCGGCGTCGCCGCTGATGGCGCTGCTCGGGTTGCCTGACGCCACCGAGGTCGACGTGCTGAACGAGTCCACGGCGGGCGGCTATTGGGAGCGCAGCGACCGGTTCGACATGGCGCTCGATCTGGCCGCGGGCGGGCGCGGTCTGGCCGCGCTTGGCGATGTCATTGGCCGATGGCTTCTGCACCTGCTGGCGATCGAGGTCGAAGTCGAGCCGGTGGCGGAACTGCGCGAGGCGTCATGGAACTGGTATGTCGGACTGAGCTCCGATGCCACGCGCATTGGCGATGCGATCTGGCATGGCGATGATCTCGATGACGGCTCGCGCGCCCAGCTGGTCGGCCTGTTCCGGCTGACGTTCCGCGATCCCAGCTGTATGATCGAAAAGGTCAGGGGCGAGCCGGTCCATCTGCTGCTCGCCATGACCGCCGACGAGGTGTTGCGGTTGAAGCCGCAAAACCTCATCACCGGCTTGCCGATTGCGAATGCGGAGGCAGTCAATTGATATCGACGGCGCTGGAGCGCATTTCCGTGGGAGTTGTGGTCGAGCGGCGCAAGGGCAGGAGTGCCTGGGCCGACTTCCTGTGGCGGCCGATTTCGGTTTTGGCCGGAAACCCGTCGGCCGACCCATGGACACCGCTCGATAGGCAAGGAGAGGTGACGTTATTCTATGCTGGCGAGGCGGTGATCGAACTGCACCGCACCGAGACCGCCAATTATCGCGACAATCTCGCATCGGGCTCGCCCGCACTATGGGTCAACCTGCGCCCGACCGGCTCCGAGCCGCCTTACGAACTGCTCGCGGTCACCGCTGATCCGGCCGAAGGCGAGGCGTTCACCGACGCCGGTAGCAATCTGGTCGACGCGGTGTCGATGCCCGCAAGTATCGTTCAAATCGTTGAGCGATTTGTTGCCGCGCATCATGTCGAGCGCCCCTTCATCAAGCGGCAGCGCGATCGGCGGATGCCTCCGACGTAGGACACGAGAGACGGACCGTGGCTGAAGAGCACAATGTTTTCCTTCGCTGGGCGCG
>NZ_JAQMIL010000167.1:0-2228 GCF_029990105.1 Bradyrhizobium sp. Arg237L
GTGCCGTTACTCCCGGCATGAAGCAACGAGGCTGGGGCCGAATCATCACCACGGCCTCGGCGCATTCGCTGGTCGCGTCTCCCTTCAAGTCGGCTTACGTCGCCGCGAAGCATGGCATCGTGGGACTCACGAAGACGGTAGCGCTGGAACTCGCCCGGTCGAAGATCACCTGTAACTGCATCAGCCCCGGCTACGTCTGGACGCCGCTGGTGGAGAAGCAGATCCCGAACACGATGAAGGCGCGCAACATGGATAGGGATCAGGTGATCAACGACGTCCTGCTCGCCGCCCAGCCGACGAAGGAATTCGTCACGGTCGAGCAGGTAGCTTCGCTCGCGCTGTTCCTGTGCAGCCAGGACGCCGCGCAAATCACTGGTGCCAACCTCTCGATCGACGGCGGCTGGACGGCCGCGTAGAGCCCGCCGAAATGCAGTCGCTGAAACACACGGTGAAGAAGATGGTCGACGGACCGTTACGATAAACCATGAGAAGACAGCAATACCCAACCCTACGACTGCTGCCTCGCCGAACTCAACCAATTCCTCTGGAGAGAAAATCATGAACAAGCGACTAATCGCGAATGTCATTGGCTGTGCTTGCCTTACCCTGGCGTCGGCTGCCGAAGCCCGAACCTCTTACGACGGACCCTGGAATCTCGTCTTCGTTACGCAACGCGGAAGCTGCGATCCGACCTACAATTTCTCAGTGAACATCAACGACGGCGTTGTGACGCATCCCAATCTGGTGAAGTTTAGCGGGTATGTCGGACGATCGGGCGCGGTTCGCGCGTCGGTAACGGTCCACGACAAATACGCATCAGGTTCGGGGAGGCTAACGCGAGACACCGGCCGCGGGATCTGGAGCGGCCACTCAGGAAGTGGGCGCTGCTCGGGATACTGGACCGCGCAACGAAACAACTAGGTGGCAAAGAGCGGGATGAGCCCGAAAGTTGTCTGCGGCGCAGGCCCAGACAACGGCCAGAAGCTCCGAGTGGCCGTACATCGCACAACGAATCGGTACCGAGAAACGCGAGAATGTCTCCCGTCGTGAACGAAGGCGACCGCGAATTCACCGGGCGCCGATCTTAAGTGCTGGCGGCGTGTAAGGGCTGCCGGGCCTGCGAAGCGATCACTCAGCCGCCGGCTCCCTCGCATCCGATTGCGCGCGGGCGTGCAGGGCCCAAGCTGCTGGCCCATGTCCTGTTCGCCAAGTACGGCCTGCACTTGCCGCTCAATCGTCAGAGCGACGTCTACCAGCGTGAAGGCAACGACCTCGATGTCTCGACGCTGGCAGATTGGGTGCGCGGCTCCGCCGCAACCCTGATGCCGCTGGTTGACGCGATCCGGAGCCATGTCTTTGCGGCCGAACACATCCACGCGGACGACACCACAGTGCCGGTCCTGACCAAGGGCAAGACCCGAACCGGCCGGCTCTGGACCTATGTGCGCGACGACCGCCCGTTTGCTGGGCCAGATCCGCCGGCGGCCGTGTTCTTCTACTCGCCGGATCGTGGCGGTGAGCATCCAGAGCAGCATTTGGCGGGCTATGCCGGACTCATGCAGGCCGATGATGACGGACGCCTGTGCATGTCTAACAACGCCGCCGAACGCGAGCTACGGGCTGTCGCCGTGGGCAGAAGAAATTGGACCTTCGCCGGCTCGGATGACGGCGGCCGGCGTGCGGCCCGCGATCTACACCCTCATCGCCACCGCCAAGCTCAGCGACATCGATCCACAGGCCTGGCTCGCCGATGTGCTGGCCCGCCTGCCGGATCATCCCGCCAAGCGCATTCACGAACTCCTGCCTTGGAATTGGCGCCCTCAGACCGTCGCTCACGCCGTCTGAGCGCAATCGGCTATCCGCCCAAAGCGACCTGACCAGGGGCCGTCGCCGGATGCGTACGAATAGGCCATTCGCAAATGCGAAATTGGCCAGTTACGAAACGTTCCGACGGCGACAATTCATACGGGAGAGTGACCTCCGACGGTCAATGATCCCTCCAAGATCGCATTTGGGACCGGGCCATATTAGCGGATCATTCGATCTGACCGACCAAGAACAGGCCGACAAGATGATCGAGATACTCACCGCCATGAAAAGCATTCTCGCAAAGAAAAAGGCCGCCAACCGAGGCGACCTTGGTGTGTATCGAAAACCTAAACGCGGACGTAGTGGTGGTGAAGTCCGCCCAGGATGGCGAGTGAATTGATCAGACCGGTTCGCTGAAC
>NZ_JAQMIL010000168.1:0-1853 GCF_029990105.1 Bradyrhizobium sp. Arg237L
ACGCGCCGGCCAGGTGCGCGTAACGGCCTCCCAGCTTCAGACCAACCAGCGCATATTTCCGCCTTGGGTCATAAGTTCCGCTTGGAAGGGCGATCAGTCACTTCCGGTCTACCCCGATAAGCAGACCATTTCTGAACCCGCGCGGACTTCCCATTTGGGCCAGAAGCAGACCTAACGTCTCGCCCGATCCCCTATTGGTTGAGCACAGTCACGCGAGGATCGTCAGCACGTATTGACGTTTGCAATCGGACTGGATCGACATTCTTGCGCTTCGCCCATTCGACAAGGCTTGGTGGGCGATAAGTTGGATCGGCCTGCCACCGTTGGAAAACGCTTGCATCGATCGTCTCGTTGACCGTGGTATGCGTTCCGTTCGATTGGACATCCGGCTCTGCGCCGATGACCCGATTCAGGGGCGAGGAAACGATGGAATACGCTCCCTCTACGAATGAGTGGTACGAGTCAATAATGCGCGCTTTCACGGCGTCTCCGTCGAAAATGACTTCCGAACGGAACGAAAGTCCGTGTGCTTGCGCCTTCGCCATCATCCAGTGCAGCGGAGCTTGGGCAAGGAGGTCGGTCTCATAGCCTCCGCCGACGTTAGCATGGGCGCCGACGAACCAACGCTGCTCAACGTTGGAAAGCGCGCGCGGCGGCGGGCCGGCTATGCCCGATTCCTTGCGATGGCGGACGGTCCAAAGGGTGGGAGCAAAGTCACGACGGTGCTCGTCGATGGCAAGCGCGTGATAGCCATTCTGGATTGGAAGGAATAAACCTGTCTGGTAATAATCAAATTTGGACCGGCTGATTCCTGGAATATCCCCGGCCGCCAAGCCGACCGAACCGACGGTATCCCACACGCCGACGACCTTCACCTTCGTGGGTTGGGAGTACTTGAGCAACCATCTTTCTTGGTCTGTCAGCTTGTTTGCGTCGCCGGCAGCTTCCTTGTCCTTCAACGTCCAGATGCTTTCTTCGTTTCCCTTCTGATAGCGACTGAAAAGTTCGGCGATGCCGATAGGCGAGCCTGCTTTCAGGATGCCTTCAAGCGCGACCAAACCAGCGAGGCTTCTCGCCGTAAACGCGCCGCGACTAAACCCAAAAATGAAGATTTCATCGCCTTCGTTGTAATTTTCGATGAGCCACTCGTAAGCGAGGCGGATGTTTTCATCGAGCCCCTTGCCGAAGACGCCCCCCATGAACCCGTTTACGCCGATTGAGTAGTAGACAAGTTGAGGCCTGCCGTCGGCGCTTTTCGTGCCAGTGAGCGCCCGCATGCGCCAAACATTCGTATTGCTATCGACACTGTTCCATGTGCCGTCGAGGAATATCGCGAGCCGTTTTTGCTGCTGCTCCCCGCCTGCAAAGTTTGGCTGGCTGCCGCTTTTCTCCGCGGGGCGACCGACAAACGCCACGATCCAAGCGATGATGCCGACGGTGAACACGAAGGCGATTGTGTGTAGACCGCGCTCAATCCAGCGCCAAACTCGCCACTGCCAAATTCTCCACTTCCAGAACTTCATAGTGGCGTTCCCGCTGGTCGGCGAAATCCGAGAGGATCGGCAATCTTACCGAGAATAATCCGTTTCGCTGATTCGGCGCACGTCGCGCGTTCACATTTCCCCCCTCATACTTTGACGAGTTTTTCTACCGGTTAGCTATCAGGATTTAGCGAGTTCAAGGCCGCGTACCGGATTTTCTGGCCCAGGGATCCGCTGAGCACCATTTAAGGCTGACCTCCAAGGCGCCTCCTCGATTACGTCAGCTTCGGGTCAATAACCTCTGTTGCCTCTCGGTCGCAGACTTCCGGTCTGTCCCTGTGAACGGACTTCTAGCTATACCGCGTCAACGGC
>NZ_JAQMIL010000169.1:0-1822 GCF_029990105.1 Bradyrhizobium sp. Arg237L
ATTGGACTGGAGGCGCTGATGCCGAAAGTCAGCGCCCGCGGGGCCATTGTCAAACTCATGGCCGCCGTGCTGGGCTGAGCTACTGCTGTATCTGACGACGCAGGACTGCGAGGCCATTATCGCCAAACTTGGAGCGCTCCGGCACCGTTGCGCACAAGAGCAACACGGAGGGGACATGAGAACCATCGTGAACGAAGCCGGCGAGATCGTCGCCAAGGCAACGCGTGACGGCACGTTGGTCGGCGGACACCACCGCATCGCGGTGGCGGCTAGCCTCGGTCAAAAGCTGGTCTGGCAAGACACCGGCGAACCTGTCAACCTTGAGGTCTTCTTCAGGCATCCGGCAAGTTCTCTGCGACATACAGCTTGATGCGCTCGCCGAGCGTAACGCTTGAGACCAGTGAGGCTATAATAGCCAAGGTCCTCAAACGCTCCGGCACCGCGGCGCATTCCTCCAACGAGCAACCCCATGAAAGTCAAAGACCTGATAGATGAGCTACGGAAGCTCGATCCGGAGATGCCGGTCGTTGCTTGCAGCCCTGACGGCTTCGATCTCTATGAGCCGACACTTGACCGCGAATGGATCACGATAGACCAGTTCGGTAGTCCGCAGCGCGCCATTTCAGGCGAGGCCGGGGCCGTGCAAGCCCTCCGCCTATAGCCGGCGGCCCACGCCAGCGACGACAACAATGCCGCGGTGACGGCTCGCTTCGCTGAGGACTTGCTGGCCAAGATTGGAACGCGAGGAGCCGGCATAAGGTTGGATAGACTGCGCACCATAGCAGCGGCGCTGAAACACATCACAGAGGCGAAATGATCCGAAAAATCGTGAACGAAGCCATGATCCGAACAATCGTGAACGAAGCCGGCATTGAAGTCGGCGAGACCAACCTCGACGGCATGCTTATCAAAGGGCACCACCGCATCGACGCCGAGCTAAAGCTCGGCCACAAACTGTTCTTCAGGACCGGCGGCGCTCCGGCAAGGATAAACTGCATCACCATTGACCATACCGCGCACAAGATCACGCTGGCGGTGGACGGCTTCAGTCGGGAAGCTTGAGCACCGTTCGCCCCGCGTAACGTTGTTCGGATACATCTGCTTCAAGCTGCGGACGAACTTGAACCAAGCGTCCTGCTGATCGGCATCATCGAACACGATGTTTGAGTTGGATCACAGCCTCGCCGAGTCCGTCACGCTGCCGCTCCTCGCGCTCGACCGCCTCACCAACATCGAACAGCTTGGCCAGCGCATCGGTGTCAAAACCGATCTTGCCGATGTCGAAGTTCAGCGCCTCGATCTCGCGGATTTCCATGCGCAGCAGGTCTTGATCCCAGCGGCATTCATCGGGAGCTGATTGTCGGCGAGCACATAGGCCTTCTTCTGCGCCTCAGTCCAACCTCGCGTCGTCATGACCGGGATTTCCCGGACGCCCAGCTTCTTCGCGGCGAGGACTCGACTATGCCCGGCAATGATGACGCCGTCCTCATCGACCAGGAGCGGCGTCGTCCAGTCCCATTCCTCAATGCTGGCCGCTATCTGCGCAATCTGCGTTGCCGAGTGCGTCCGCGCGTTCTTGGCGAATGGCACAAGGCTGGCAACGGAACCGCGCCTGCGTCATCTGCGGACCACTGAACAGCGCTCTCAACGACGGAAACGGCACGGTCATCAGAGCGGCTCACCCACAATCATACTCGGCGACAGTACGATCGTTGTCGCTCAAGTCCAGCCCAGTTGCTTTTTGTCCGCATCGCGACCAAGTCCGGTCTACCCCAAAGAGTTGACGTGAGGCCGAGGGGCTGGCTAGTCGCGTACGGGCCAA
>NZ_JAQMIL010000170.1:0-1785 GCF_029990105.1 Bradyrhizobium sp. Arg237L
GCGTCAGGGATGTAGCTCGCGCACAGCCGGAAGGCGTCAGGCGCGCATGCGGCCCTCTGCTCGGGAGTGCCACGGTTCTCCTGCGCAAAGGCAGTCCCATGGCCGAACAAAGCCGCCAGCATGACGATTAGTGTGTACTTGAACATAAGGAATCCTTTCTCCGGCTGAGGCATCGCTCTTTCGAACGGAAGCGCGACCTCACGCTTCGAGGTCCCCGCTACCCGAACAGCTCGAACCATGTGTTTGCGAGTCTCTGCTCTTGACACATCTTGCGATCCGCGCTTTACGAAATATACGGTGTAGTATATTTTGGTATCAACGATGTCAAGCCTGTTCTTGGCGCTGTCATGGGAAAACCCCTGGCCGGGGATCGCCGTCGCATCGCTCAACCTAATCGTGACCTTGTCGCTCGTGGGCGTGAGCCTGCTGCTAGGTGTCGCGATTTCGGTGCTTGCCTGGGCGCATGCGCTCGCCGAGCGCGAGCCCGCGCCGGTGCCGCATGCTGCCGAACGGCGGCGCTTCGCATGACGCAATTCATGCCATCCACCACATCAGGCCGAACAGCCGGCGAGCGGTCCTGGATCGCGTTTAAGGGGCTTCAGCGCGAGGGTCGGGCGCTGTGAGCAGAACATCAATGCGCGCCCGCGGCTCGGTCGATGCTCAAGCTCCCGTGCCGGCCTACTTTCTGTGGATCGGCGGAGCGTTGCTGGTGCTGCTCATTGCAGCCGATTCGCTGCTGCCGGCGTCCCCGCCAGGCAAGCTGAGTGAATCCCATTCCTGCGCTTCCGCCGATCCGGATCACCTCCGAGTTGAAGGGGCCGGAAGCAATTGTCATCGATACTAGCCAGCTTGGCTTCCTGCCTATGCTCCCAGACAAGGAGATTGCCGTCCCCTCGCCGCCGCTCAGCTCTGGTGTATCGGATGCTGCACGATAGCCGCCCGCGTCATCGTCCGAGCAAGCCGATGCGAGTGACGGGAGGCCCCCAATCTCGACCCATGTCCGTGAAACGCTGGCGCAGTCACGTCCGGGAGTTTCCGATCAAGCCGGCTCAAGCACGAGGCCGGTTGGGCTTGCCTCGGAACCACAGCGCAATTTCACTCGGACTCGGTCCGAGAAGCGACGGCGATCTGCTCGGGATCCGAGTTCGATATCAATCTCGAATGATGCGCTTCACTGAGCCACGGCCAAGATTCTTGCCGACGCCATCATGCACCTCGCACACACCAAGGCCACCGGTCAGTTCTCACGGACACCCACTGGATTTACCTCATGTCGAAGAAGCGATTGTTAGCGATTATCGTTTTGTCCGCCACGCTTGCCGCTACGGGCGCGATAGCCGATATCACCCACATACCTTTGGACGCCGCGAATCGAGGCGTAGGCGCGCAGCGCGATGCCGAGGAGGCAGTGATCCCTCGCTTGGCTCGAGCAATTTCGCAACATAAACAAGCTGTGGGGCGCGGTACCTAACCCACGTAGCCCGCCATTTCGGCGAGGCTGAATGGCGGCATACGGTTCACTATCCCGCCCAAGTGTGCGCACGTGTTCGTGGCTCATAGGTCAGCGGCTCCAAGATTGCGACGGCGCGGCAGTCCTGTACCCTTCCGACAACCTGGCCGATGTTGTACGCTGATTAGACGGACATTGGGTTAGTCCGCGAGCTGCCAACGGGACGTGCCGAAATCCTTGTTTGGTATTGGCAGCACACATGCCGTCGGCAGGTGTCTCACCTTAATAG
This sequence comes from Bradyrhizobium sp. Arg237L, assembly GCF_029990105.1. Taxonomy (NCBI): domain Bacteria; kingdom Pseudomonadati; phylum Pseudomonadota; class Alphaproteobacteria; order Hyphomicrobiales; family Nitrobacteraceae; genus Bradyrhizobium; species Bradyrhizobium sp. Arg237L. The sequence goes on from NZ_JAQMIL010000170.1 coordinate 1,740, forward strand.
ACCGACGTTCCTTTTTGCCGGTGCTTTTTGCGTTCGCAATCGCTGG
>NZ_JAQMIL010000171.1:0-1631 GCF_029990105.1 Bradyrhizobium sp. Arg237L
ACCGTAACCTCGAACGCGCCGAGATGGCCGCGCGCCGCGGTCACCTTTCCCTTCGCCACCGGGAATTCGTCATTGCGCGGCGGCGCGACGGCGGCGGGCGGTTCGATCAGAACAGTGACGTCGAGATGGTCCTTGAGCAGATTGCCGGCTTCGATCGCGGTCTCATCGCGGCCGCAGATCAGGATGACGCCGCCGCTTTCGAGCTCAACCGATGGCGCCGGCGGTGCAGTCTCGGCCGCCGCCGCAAGCAGCGCCGCCATTTTCGGTCCCGCGCGCGCGGCGTCATTGGACCAGCCGGCGGTCTCGCGGATGTTGGCGAATTGTATGGATTGTGTGCGGTCAGTCTCCGCAGCCGCCTCCGAGAACAACGCCGCTTTCTGGGTGCAGGCGATCGTGAGCGGGCCGTCTTCGGCGGCAATGGCTCGGAAGCGATCGAGCTCGGCGCGGCAGAGCTGGGTTGCCGTCGTTGGCTCGTGACGGCAGCCACGGCTGATAGCATCGCCGTCGAGCGGCATCGTCCCCTCGCAGGAGCAGATCAGAAGACGTCTTGCGAAATCGGCCATGCTGTCACAACCTTGTGTGTCTATCCGGTACGCCTGGCGAAACTGGCCGGGAATTTGTGGAAAGTATATAGTCACTCTCCCAAAAACCGGACAGACTTGCATGGAGCATCGGATGAGCGGGCCGCGTGACTTCTGGCTCGCTTGCCGCCAACGTGTGCTCGCGAAGAGAGCGGCCGTCAGTTGGTCACGGACGACGTCCTGAAGGCCCTCCTGGCGCGGCCCGAGCTGATGCCGCCCCCGGAAGCCTGCGCGGCGGAGCAGGAGCTGCATCGCGCGCTGCTGCGCGATCCGTGGCGGAACTCCGACGCCACGCGCATTGGTGACGCGATCTGGGATGACGATGGTCTCGATGACGCGACGCGCGCCCAGTTGATCGGCCTGTTTCGGCTGACGTTCCGCGATCCCACCTATATGATCGAAAAGGTCAGGGGCGAGCCGGTCTATCTGCTGCTCGCCATGACCGGCGACGCGGTGTTGCGGCTGAAGCCGCAGAACCTCATCACCGGCTTGCCGATTGCGAACGCGGAGGCAGTCAATTGATATCGACGGCGCTGATGCGCATTTCCGTGGGTGTCGTGGTGGAGCGGCGCAAGGGCCGGAGTGCCTGGGCCGACTTCCTGTGGCGGCCGGTTTCGGTGTTCGCCGGAAGCCCGTCGGCCGCGCCGTGGACGGCGCTCGATAGGCAAGGAGAGGTGACGTTGTTCTATGCCGGCGAGGCGATGATCGAACTGCACCGCACCGAGACCACGAATTATCGTGACAATCTCGGGTCCGGCTCGCCCTCCCTGTGGATCAACCTGCGCCCGACCGGCTCCGAGCCGCCTTACGAACTGCTCGCCGTCACCGCGGATCCGGCCGAGGGCGAGGCGTTCACCGATGCCGGCACCAATCTGGTCGATGCGGTGCCGATGCCCGCAGGTATTGTTGAAATCGTCGAGCGATTTATTGCCGAGCATCATGTCGAGCGCCCCTTCATCAAGCGGCAGCGCGATCGGCAGATGCCTCCGACGTAGGACACGAGAGACGGACCGTGGCTGAAGAGCACAATGTTTTCCTTCGCTGGGCGCG
>NZ_JAQMIL010000172.1:0-1593 GCF_029990105.1 Bradyrhizobium sp. Arg237L
GAGACTGGGCAAGAATCTTGGCTGATAGGCCGATGCGTGTACGATTCGGTTATGCCGAATCATAGGTTCAAGGCCGGCGTTAGCCGGGATCAGCCGAGTTTTCTTCCGCCGCGTGTTGAAGATTATGTGGAGCGTGACAATCCGGTTCGAGTGATCGAGGCGTTTGTCGCTGCGCTGGACCTTGAGAAGCTTGGCTTCCGCCACGACGGGTCAGGCGGCGGGGCTGGGCAGCCTCCTTACGACCCGGCCGACCTTTTGAAGCTTTATCTTTATGGCTACACGAACCGGATCCGGTCGTCGCGCAGCCTTGAGCGGGAAGCCGGCCGCAATCTTGAACTGATCTGGCTGCTGAAGCGGCTGGTGCCCGGCTATCGCACCATTGCCAAGTTCCGCAAGGACAACTGGAAGGCGCTTAGGGCTGCGAACCGGGAGTTTGTGCTTGTGGTGCGCGAACTTGGCCTGGTGGGCGGTGAAGTTGTGGCGATCGACGGCGCGTTTTTTGACGGCAACGCCAGCAAGGCGAGTATCAAGACGCAGCGCACGCTCGCCAAGCGGCTCGCGGAGATTGACCGGGAGATCGCGGCCTATGGCGCCACGCTTGAGGCCAACGATCGCGCGGAGGCGGCGCCTGCGCCCGCGGGACGGGATGGTGGGGGAGGCGACGGCGAGGACGTCACGCAAAAGGTCGCGGCCTTGATGGCCAAGCGGGCAAACGTGCAGGCCGATCTGGCGCGGCTGGAAGAGAGCGGCGAGAGGCAGCTGTCGCAAACGGATGCCGATGCCCGGCTGTTGTCGAAGAACGGTCAAGTGGTGGCGGGCTACAACGTCCAGATCGCCGTCGATGACAAACATAAGCTGATCGTGGCAAGCGAGGTCGTCAATGACGGCAACGACACCGGCCAGCTTCACGAGATGGCCAAGGCCGCGAAGGACGCACTCGGCGTCGAGACGTTAACGGCGCTGGCCGACACCGGCTATTACAACGGCAACGCGCTCAAGGCCTGCGAGGAGGATGGGATCGTGGCTTACGTTCCGCAAGCCAAGCGCACCGCGAGGCTGCAAGCGCAGGACCGCATGAGCCACGAAGAGTTCGCCTATGAAGCCACAGCAAATGTCTATCGCTGTCCCGCCGGCAAGCTCCTGAGCCCAACGGAGGGCCGCAAGATCAACGGCGGCCGCAGCGAGATCAGGTATGTCAGCCGCAAGGCCGATTGCGACGCCTGCGCGTTGCGTGCGCGCTGCCTCTCCGCCAAGACGCCGACGCGCACCGTCTATCGCTGGGAGCATGAAGCCGTCCTCGAACGGCATCGTGCGCGGATGACGGACGCCAAAGCTCAGATGCGCCGCCGGGCCGAACTCGCCGAACACCCCTTCGGCACCCTCAAATGCCGGGCCGGCTACCGCCACTTCCTCGTCCGCGGCTTCGACAAGGTCCGCGGCGAATGGAGCCTGATGGCGCTCTGCTACAACCTCACTCGCGTGCTCAGCATCCTCGGCCTGGATCGGTTCATGGCCTATCTGGCCAAGCGCCGTCCAAACTGGACGATCTTGCTTGTCACCGTCCTCGCCGTCATCGTCGACCGGCTCCAAACC
>NZ_JAQMIL010000173.1:0-1588 GCF_029990105.1 Bradyrhizobium sp. Arg237L
GCTGCTGCCGATCTTCGCCTGGCAATCGGTGTTGGGCTTGATGGCGGTGCTTGGAATCGTCCTGGTGGTCGCGCTGGTGTCGCTGGCACCGGCGGCTTCGGTCACGAGGAATGTCACGGGAGAGGCGACGTCCGGCCGCGGCCGCGGCGGCTTTCGCATCCTCACGACGATCGGCGCGCTCGATACGGCGACCCGCATGGGATATCTGCTGTTTCTGCCCTTCCTCATCCATGGACAGGGCGGGGATTTGCCGGCCGTTGGAGTCGCGCTTGCCCTACTGTTCATCGGTGGCGCGTTCGGCAAGGCGACATGCGGCTGGCTCGGCGAGCGGCTGGGTGTCGTCGGTAGCGTCATGGTGACCGAGGCCATAACCGCCTTGCTCATCGTGGCGACCCTGTTCACGCCACTGACGCCAACGCTCATCCTGCTGCCGTTGCTCGGCATCGTGCTGAACGGCACCTCTTCGGTGCTCTATGGCACCGTGCCGGAGCTTTCCGAAGGCGATACGGGGCCGGCTTTCGCGGTCTTCTATACGAGCGTCATCGGCGCAGGAGGTCTTGCGCCGATCCTCTACGGCGCGATTGCCGATCACAGCAGTCGGACGATCGGCGTGCTGGCCTCGGCGGCGACTGCCGCCCTGGTCGTCCCACTCGTGCTGGCGCTGCGGCCCCATCTGCGCAGTTCGGCCGCGGGATCGCGCGAGTAGTCCGTTTGATTGCAGTGCCGGATGGGCGGCGGAACGGCCAAAGCCGCCGCGCCGTCCGTATTCGACCGGTCACCGTCCTGGATCATCATCCCATCACCACATGGAGGTTCGCTCAATGGATACGATCGCGCAGGCGCCGCTCATTCTGATAACAGGTGGAAGTCGTGGCGTCGGCGCGGCGACCGCGCGGCTTGCTGCCGCACAGGGCTACGATGTCGCGATCAGCTTCGTCTCCAACGAAGCTGCCGCCCTTGCAGTGGCGGCTGATGTGGAAGCCGCGGGGCGCCGGGCGTTGCCTGTGCGCGCGGATAGCGCGGATCCGGAGCAGGTGGCACAGCTCTTCGCGGCGATCGACCGGGAGTTCGGCCGGATCGATGTGCTGGTGAACAACGCTGCGGTCCTTGCGCGGCAGTCCCGGCTGGAGGATCTCGGTTTCGAGCGGATGCAGCGGATCTTCGCCGTCAACGCGATCGGCCCCATTCTCTGCGCACAGCAGGCCGCGAAGCGGATGTCCTATCGTCACAACGGGCGGGGCGGCTCCGTGATCAACGTCTCATCGGCGTCGGCCCGGCTCGGCAGTCCGGGTGAATATGTCGACTACGCCGCGTCGAAGGGCGCGCTGGAGACATTCACGACCGGTTTCGCCAAGGAGGTCGCGCGCGATGGAATCCGCGTCAACTGCATTCGCCCCGGACATATCTACACCGAGATGCATGCGAGCGGCGGAGAGCCGGGGCGGGTAGATCGCGTCAAGGACTCGATCCCGATGGGACGAGGCGGGCAGCCTGAAGAGGTGGCGCGCGCGATCCTGTGGTTAGCCGGCGCCGAGGCCTCGTTCATCACCGGCACGTTCCTCGATGTCACTGGCGGCAAGTGAGTAAC
>NZ_JAQMIL010000174.1:0-1510 GCF_029990105.1 Bradyrhizobium sp. Arg237L
GGAGCTTCGTTCGAATGGACCAGACGTGCTTGGGGCGGAGTGGCGGCTTCGCGCCAACGATCTTGCCCTTATTCCATGATACGCGGTTGGCGACATTCTCGTTGGAGCTTAGGACATCGGTCATGGTGACCTCCTCAGTTGGTGAGGTCGGTCATTTTCGCGCGAGCAACCGTCTCAACGTATGTCGGCTTGTCGACAATTGGAGGCGAACTTTGGTCCATTCGGGTGGTGGGAGGGCTGAAAATGACCCGAAGCCCGTTAATGAAAGAGCGGGGCGCTGTCCGCTCCGCCGGTCGATTCAGACCTCGACGCGTTCCGCGAAGTCGCGTCGTCCACGTCGCTACCTTAATATCAGGCGGTACGCCCAATTTTCATGTTGCCGAACAAGAGTTCGGCATTAAGCGCCGCCAACGGTTGCGGTCTGAGCGATCGCTTCGAAGTTTCTTAAATTTTGCTGGGTACCTGTTCCGGGCATCGTGACCGGAGGAAAGATATGAATAAGCGGGCCAAACGTGGAAAGGCAGAAGCGCTCGCACTGCCAAGGGCCGCGAGAGTTGCAGTTGGCGCCGTGGCCGTCGCCGCATTGGGATACAGCTTGCTGTCTCGCCCGACGAGCGTGCAACCGATACGGAAGCCGTCCGCACCCCAAGCCCTGGCATCGTCAACTCTGGTTTACGTGGCAACTCCAAATTATGCCTCAGCGCCAGCTCCCGCTCCGATTTCGGCTCCGGCGCCTCTGGTCGAACCACCAAAAGCTGCTGACGGTCCCGGAGCATTTGTTCGGCAGGTGGTTGATTACACCAGCCACCAGACGCCGGGCACCGTGATCATCGATACCAAGAACACATTCCTGTATTTCGTTCTGAGCGACACGCAAGCGTTGCGCTACGGCATCGGTGTTGGCCGCGAAGGTTTCACATGGTCCGGCGAGCAAACTGTGGCCCGTAAAACAGAATGGCCGGATTGGCGTCCGCCTGCAGAGATGCTTGTGCGTCAGCCTTATCTGCCGCGGTTTATGGCAGGGGGTCCCGGCAACCCGCTCGGCGCTCGGGCGATGTATCTGGGCGAGACCGAATATAGAATTCACGGCACAAACAAGCCCGAGACGATCGGGAAGCGGGTTTCGTCCGGCTGTATCCGGCTAACCAATGAGGACGTCGTGGACCTTTATGAGCGGGTGAAAGTCGGAGCGAAAGTAATCGTGCTCCCGGCAACCGCTGCCCGTCGACCATCCCAGGGAGCGTCGCCCGACGCCGCGTTCCGATCGCCGGACCCGGCATCGCCGTCGAACCGGCCCTCGGCAACCAACGCGCAGATTTTGTCATCTGGACCGAAGATCGCTGAGGCCCAGTAACTCAGTCCCTCCGCCCTCGGTCTGCAACTGATGACAAGGAGGTATTTCAAGTCCTCGCGTCGAAGTCGGCTTCAAGCCCATCGCTGCCGTTGACGCGGTATAGCTAGAAGTCCGTTCACAGGGACAGACCGGAAGTCTGCGACCGAGAGGCAACAG
>NZ_JAQMIL010000175.1:0-1453 GCF_029990105.1 Bradyrhizobium sp. Arg237L
GCCCTCCAAGCGAGCCGCGCTTGCTACGGCGCTATGGGTGGCGCGCTGCGCGCGGCTCGCTTGGAGGGCGGGCGGTCGTCCCTCACATTGATGGTGTGACGGAGTCGAGGATGAACCTCGCTCCAAGCATCGCGGAGAGACGACCATGGAGCACTATGCCGGAATCGACGTGTCATTGGAATGCTCGAGCGTGTGTGTGGTTGACGCCAACGGCAAGATCGTGCGGGAGGCGAAGGTGGCGAGCGAGCCGGAGGCGCTGATCGCCTGGTTTCGCTCGCTCGGCTTCGGTCTTGAGCGGATCGGGCTGGAGGCCGGACCCTTGTCGCAATGGCTGTTTGCGGCGATGAAGGCGGCCGGGCTTGCCGTGGAGCTGCTGGAGACGCGACACGTGCGGAATGCGTTCAAGGCCATGCCGGTGAAGTCGGACCGTAACGATGCGCGCGGGATTGCGCAGCTGATGCGGCTGGGTTGGTTCCGCCCGGTGCATTGCAAGTCGCTGAGCGCACAGGAGACGCGATCGCTGCTGACCGCGCGCAAGCTGGTGCAAGCGAAGCTTCTCGACGTCGAGAACAGCCTGCGCGGGATCCTGCGCGGCTTTGGCCTCAAGGTCGGCAAGGTGACGGCGCGGACGTTTGCGGGGCGGATCCAGGAACTCGTCGCGGGCCATCCGCATCTTGAGCGGATCGCCGCTGCGCTGTTGGCGGTCCGCGAGATCCTACGGAAGGAGTTCGCGGCCTTCGAGAAGCAGACCCGCAGGATGGTGCGAGCCGACCAGCAGGCCCGGCTGCTGACGTCGGTCCCGGCCGTCGGCCCGATCGTGGCGCTGACCTATGCCAGTGCGATCGACGATCCGGGACGGTTCAAATCATCGAAGCAGGTGGGCGCCCATTTCGGCTTGACGCCGAAGAAGCATCAGTCCGGCGAGACCGATTACACCGGCCGGATCAGCAAGATCGGCGACGGCGCGGTGCGCACGGCGCTCTACGAGGCCGCCCACATCATGCTGACCAAGCCGGTCAAGGGCTGTGCGCAATTGAAGAGCTGGGCGATGCGGATCGCCCGGCGCGCCGGCATGAGCAAGGCCAAGGTGGCGCTCGCGCGCCGGCTGGCGGTGATCATGCACCGCATGCTCGTCGATCAAACCCCCTTCAACGCCGCCGCGGCGGCAGCCTAACAGGAGGCGCGACAGGTTTTCGAGCGGGTCACCACACCAGGCCTTCTCGAAGCGAAGTCCCTTCGCCGGGACGATGGATCAGGTCAGGCCGTTGCCCACCCGGTGGCACTACGACCACGCGTCCGTAGATTGGCCGGCCGATCCTCTCCAACCCCATCAGGTGGCGGCCTTGCGCCGACCCCGTACAGAAGCGAGACCCCGGCGAGCGGATGACGCAAAAGGGATTGACTGATCCAGGCCCGTTACAGAAGGGTGGGCAAAGCGCAGCGTGCCCACCCT
>NZ_JAQMIL010000176.1:0-1451 GCF_029990105.1 Bradyrhizobium sp. Arg237L
CTGTCCGATTCACACATCGCGGAGCGCCAGACTGGTACCAAATTTGATGCGCTGGAAGGCTTCGAGCCCCAGGCGCATCGTTTTCGGCCCGGGCTTGCCATAGTAGCCGTCCCATCCGCCCAGACGGGCAATGACCCAAGCGGCGAAGGCCAGTGAACCTTTAGGGTGCGCGTTCTTTTGCCGCTCGGTCTTGCCTTCCAGTTTGGCCGAGACGGCTTCGAGGATGGGTTGATCGGCAGGCTCGAAGGCCTCAAGCAGGTTTTGGCCGGTGGTGCCGTCGCGAGCCTTGACCAGTTGCATCACCGATACAGCCGCTACGGCCACAACAGCGGCGAACCTGATCATGGCCTCAGGATCACTGATGTCGGCGGCCTCGATATCGAAGCCTCCGGTCTTCTGCGTGTGGAAGTACTCCTCGACGACCCAGCGCATCCGATAGAGATCAACGGTTCTGCGCGCGTCGGCGATGTTGGTGACCGGATGGGTCGTCAGCAGTCGCCAGTGGATCGGCTTGCCACCCTCCGGCGTCGATGTCTCGCGCACATCGACCACGGCCAATGTGACCGTGTCGGGCAGATCGGCAGTTCCATGCAGCGGCTTGCGCAGGGTCACACGCGAGAAGCGGATTGCCAGTTCGCTGCTGCGCGCCTTGCGTCCCGGAGCCGCAGGAATGTTCACTTTGAGCCGACCTGCTTCGGGCAGACTATCGATGTGCGAGAACAGCAGATCAATCTGCTCCTCCTCGATCCGCCGGTTCTGGCAGGCCCGCACGATCAAATGCGTAGTCTGCGGACGGAACGCGAAGTGCGCGTAGATGTCGCTTTCCCGGTCCGATACCACCGTGATGCTCGCAGCCTCCGCCAGCACCTCTGCGGCGCGCCTCGTGCTATCGAGCCAACGTTGCGATTCCTTCTGTTTCGTCGTTCGCGCCCGTCGATGCTTGGCCTTGCCGCCCGTGCGGTTCCACACCTTCGCATCGACGAGGCCGATCACTCCACCGTTGCTGGCATCGACCGCCAGGGCGGCATGCAGCAACAGGCCCCGCAGCGCTCCGCCTTTCCCGATCGGCCCGTAGCCGTTCGCTTTCGCACGCCGCCCTCCCAGCGAAAGCTCGCTGGTATCCTGGACCACGACGACATCACGTCCCCTCGCCCGCGCCGCTGTGCGTTCCGCCGCATACGCGGCTATCTCTTCTGCCGTCACCGCGTCGTTGCGAAGAAAGCGCGTGAACTGAATCTCACGCGCGCGGCTGCATTGCGCCAGTTGACGGATGCACGAGCCTGGCCGCGCAACCAGCGCCGCATGCAAATGCGCCCCCCTTTTTCCAGCCGCGCATCGCCAAACCGACCCAGCCCGTAGTCCATCCCAGACATCGCTCACTCCCGCGAATCATCGTTCAACTCACGGAATCAGCGATCAAATTCCTTCGCAAGATGTGCGAATATGACAGC
>NZ_JAQMIL010000177.1:0-1410 GCF_029990105.1 Bradyrhizobium sp. Arg237L
CGTAGAGCCTGAGAACCAATTCGGTCTGCGGGTAGACGGCATCCGAAGTAGCGGATGTTGAAGACCTCGACGGTCGAGCGGGGCGGGATTTGCGCTCCGCTCCGCTATGGGTTGGCGCAGCTATGCGTTGGCGAGGCGATGTCCCTGCAGGATGTTGTTGGTGAGGGCGTACCAGAGCACGACGGCACGGACCTTGTCGATGCCGCGCACGGTCAATTGCCTGAGGTCCCAGTTGCGCCAGCGGGCATGGATGCATTCGCAGATCGAGCGGGCCTGGTACTGTGCCGTGCCGGCGTCACTGGCCATGCGGGCGCGCCAGGCCAATACCCCCGGGCCATCGCTGCTCCGCGGCAAGAAAGGATCGACGCCGCTCCTGGATTTGGTCGGTGGACAATAGACCTGATGCCCTGGCCATGCGCCCACTCGATGTCCTCTGCGCTGCAGAACCCGCCATCGACGAGATGGCGGCGGGGAAAGCGCTTCAGCCGGGCGCGCGTTCGTTCCAGCATCGGCCGCATCAGGCCGCGATCTGATCCGTTGTTGTCGACATCGACCGCGACCACGATCGGTTGTCCCGCCGCGCTGGCCACCTGCACATTGTAGGCCGGGCGGAAGCCGGCATCCGCCATCTTCATCACCCGCGCCTGCGGGTCCGTGGTGGAGGCCCGCGGCTCCTTCGGCTGCTTGCCATTGCCGCCCTTGTCGTCGAGCTGCTTTCGCTTGCGCTTGAGCTCGGCCAGCGCCGTTTGCGCCGCTTGCACCCGCTCACTGCGGTCGCGCGCCGCGCGCTCCCTGGCGGCCCGGATGCGCCGGTTGCTGGCTTCCGGATCCGCATCGACCTCGCGCTTGAGTTCTTCCACCACGGCCTTAGCCTGCGCCATCTGCCGGTCCAGCGTCGCCTCTCGCCGGAACGATCCGGTCCCCGCATGGGCCCGGATCCGCACCCCGTCCTGGGCCAACTTCTCCAGATCGACCAGCCCCGCCTTGCTCAGCGCCGCCAGATGTTCGCTCAGCAAGCGGTCGAGCAGATCGGCACAACCGACCCGGAAGTCCGACAGCGTGTGATAGTTCAGCGACACCCCGCCACAGAGCCAGCGATAGACGTCATGGCTGTCGCAGAGCCGGTCCAACGCCCGCGCGCTGCCAACGCCGTCGCTCGTGGCGTACAGCCAAAGTGCCAGCAGCAGCCGCGGCGAAGGCGCCGGATGGCCGGGCCTGTTCTCCCGCGCCTTGACCCGATCCTCCAGCTCGCTCAGCTCGAGCCCTTCGACATAGGCCCAGATCACCCGCGCCGGATGATCCTGCCCGATCAGGCTGTCGATATCGACCGCGCGCAGTTCGACCTGGTCGCGCATCGGCTCGCGCAGCCGCGGCGCTCCGCGCCGCACTGCTTCGGCCCGTGGCTCCGCT
>NZ_JAQMIL010000178.1:0-1384 GCF_029990105.1 Bradyrhizobium sp. Arg237L
TTTACTGAGTCTCTCGCGCGAAGGAGGTTGAAAATGGCAACCAGCGTGACAGATAGTGGCTTAGCAACAAGCACGATGATTTTGGATGGCGACTTCGACAAAATCGACTTCCGAGGAGAACTCGTCGACGGGCACCTCGTCGCAAAAGGAATTCTCGCAGACCAAGCGGCGATGGATTCTATCCCAGTAGGGATATACGTTCTCGAAAAGGATGCCACCGTCGTCAAGTGCAACAAAGCTGCAATCGCGGGTTGGGGACGCACGCCGTCTCTGGGAACCTCGGAAAAGTATTGCGGGTCACACCTTCTTCGTTACCCCTCAGGAGAAGTGATGCCGCACGAACTTTCACCATCTTCCATGGTGATCAACAACAGCGGCACCGTTCGGAACGCCGATGTGATTTGCGAGCAGCCCAACGGTAATCGTCTTCTGGCGCTCGTTAATGTCTTTCCAATTCGTGACAACGAGGACGAAGTGATCGGAGCCGTCAACGTTTTCCGTCACAATACCAGCAAGACTGTTCCTGGCTTACTCTCCGAGTCTGCAAGTAGTTCTAACTCCAAGATCGGTGAGGGCGAGCAGTGAGGCTCCCCCTTCGCCGCTTCGGGCTGGACTAGCATATTGATAGGTCGCTTCTCGGAATGCGGGGTACCAGAAACCCAATGTTTGGCTATGTCCGCCGCAACCCGGCTGACCGCGTTGCAGGCCCCGAAAATTACTACGTGCGCCAACCAGGCCGCGCTATACTTTGCGGTGGAGCTATTTGTGCAATCGAACGAGCGACGCGAACGGGAGCGTGAGATGCGTGCCGCTGGGCGGCTGCCCCCAGGACAGTCGCTGACGCTCAAGTGGCCGGTGCTGCATGTGGGCTCGGTGCCGCTCTTTAGTCCCAGGACGTGGGATTTTCGCGTGTTCGGCCTGGTAGAGGAGCAGCTGCGGCTTTCGTGGGAAGAGCTCTCCAATCTGCCGCAGAGCGAAGTATTTGCGGACATGCACTGCGTCACGTGCTGGAGCCGGTTCGACAACCGTTGGGAAGGATTGCTCGCGACAGAATTGATGAAGCGAGTGAAGTTGCGGCCAGAGGCGCGGCATGTGATGGTCTATGGCGAGAACAACTACACGGCAAACCTGCCACTCTCGGATTTTCTGCGCCCGACGACGATTTTGGCCCTGCGGCATGACGGCGAACCCCTTACGGCAGAGCATGGCTACCCGCTGCGCCTCGTGGTGCCAAACCTCTATGCGTATAAGAGCGTGAAGTGGGTGCGCGGGATCGAGTTGTTGGATCGCGAATCGCCGGGCTTATGGGAATTTAACGGATATCACATTTACGGCGACCCGTTCAAAGAGCAACGATCTTCGAGCTGAACATCGGGACGCTGGA
>NZ_JAQMIL010000179.1:0-1369 GCF_029990105.1 Bradyrhizobium sp. Arg237L
CGGTCCTGACCGGCTACATGGGTAACAGAATAGACCGGCGACATGGGTAACAGGTCAACTGGTCGGCAAGGAGGACCTTGCCGATGGGGTGGAAGGAGACCTGTACCGTGGAAGAGCGGATGCGGTTTGTGGTGGCGGTTGAGAAGCGCGAGGAATCGTTTGCGGCGACCTGCCGGCGGTTCGGCGTGAGCCGCCGGATCGGGTACAAGTGGCTGGCGCGCTTTGAGGAGGAAGGGACTGTCGGCCTGCTCGACCGTTCACGAGCTCCACAGCACCACCCGCACGCGATTGCGCCGGACATTGCCGAGCGCTGCCTTGAGGCGCGGCGAGCGCATCCGAGCTGGGGGCCGGTGAAGGTGCGGGCCTATCTGGAACGCCGCGCGCCCAAAACAGACTGGCCGGCGGCGAGCACGATCGGAGAGCTGTTCGATCGCGAGGGGCTGACGGTGAAGCGCCGGCTGCGCCGGCGCAGCCCGCCATCGAGTGCGCCCTTTGCCTATTGTGAGGCCGCCAACGACGTCTGGTGCATCGACTTCAAGGGCTGGTTCCTGACGGGCGACGGCGAGCGGTGTGAACCGCTGACGATCACCGATGCCCATAGCCGCTACCTTCTGCGCTGCCAGGCGCTGCCGCACACGGACACCGAGCATGTCTGGCCGGTGCTCGACGCCGCGTTCCGCGAGTTCGGGCTGCCCCGTTACATGCGGTCGGACAATGGCGCCCCCTTTGCGTCGACAGGCGCCGGCGGACTGTCAAGGCTGTCGGTGAAGCTGATCAAGGCCGGCGTCACGCCGGAACGCATTGCTCCGGGCAAGCCGCAGCAGAACGGCCGTCACGAGCGCATGCATCTTACCCTGTTGCAGGAGGCGGCCAACCCGCCGGCACACAGCCTGCGCGACCAGCTCAAGCGCCTGCGCGCCTTCCAGCAGCGTTACAACGAAGAACGCCCGCACCAGGCGCTCGACAATGCCACGCCGGCCGAGCGCTACCAGGCTTCACCGCGCCGTTTTGATGGCATCCTGCGCTCGCCGGACTATGGCGACCAGGACGTCCGCCGGGTTCGCCACAACGGAGAGATCAAACTCGATGGCAAGTTCGTCTACATCACCGCGGCTCTGGCGGGTGAGCCGGTTGGCCTAGCTGAATCCGAGGGCTGCTGGACCGTCAGCTACGGCCCGATCATGCTCGGCACCATCGCCTATCAGAGCGATGAACTCCGAAAACCAAAGCGCAAGCGCTGTGGACTTGGGGACAACGCTGCGCGTTGCCCCCAAGGTCCACAGCCCCAGCAACAGCAGACCTGAACGAAACGAGAATTGTGTTACCCATGTCGTCGGTTTGAAGTGTTACCCATGTCGCCGGTTGCTCA
>NZ_JAQMIL010000180.1:0-1265 GCF_029990105.1 Bradyrhizobium sp. Arg237L
AAGTAGCCCTTGAGGTTGGTGCCGCCGAGCCCGAAATCAGAATCGGCGAAGGCATCGAGCGTCGCGTCCGATTCCAGGTATTTGTAGCCGACATGCACGTTCCAATCGGCGAAATGCTTGATCTCCTTGTTGCCGACGGTGACGCGCCCCATCCAGCCGATGTCGCCGCCGTTGAACGGGCCGAACGACCCGTCCGCGGTGCCGGCGCGGTTATTGATGGCGTAGCCGGCGACGTTGGTCGGGAGCGCCGTAAGTCCGGTGCCGGCGACCGTCAGCGCGCGATTGAAGGCCGAATTCCAGACGAACTCGCCGTCGACTATGATATGGAACGGATGGAATTCGCCGAGGTCGAGCGAGGCGCTGGCGACCACCGGCTGGAATTTCTGCACCAGCCCAAAGTACTGAAACTGATTGATCGTTCCGAGGTTGTTCAAGTTGTCCGAGATGATGTTGCGCAACGCCGCATAAGTGTTGCCCTTCTGTGCGAAGAGTGGGCGCGTCAGGTCTGAGCTGCAATTGTCCGAGACGTTCAATACAGAACAAGGTGCCGAAGGCTGTCCCTGGACATTCTCGAAATCGTAATAGGCTACGCCGAAGCGGAACTCGGAGACCGGGTCGAACCGTGCAGCGAAACCGGCCTGGGCGCCGAACAACCATTTGTCGTGACTCGGAAGCTTTCCGCCATCAATGGAAAGCGCGTTGGTACCCACGTTGAAGTCGGTATTGTAGATCGGAAACGCGCCCAGGACGCCGAACGCCGTGATGTTCGGAATCACCTCCTGCTTGGCCTGCACGGCGAAACCGTCGAAGCCGAGCTCGCGGTACCAGACCAGATCGGTCGGCGACCAGAACGGATTGTCGAAACGCCCGACCGACGCCATCAGAGCCTCGTTCGGGAGCTGATACTTCAGGAAGCCCCGATCGAGCCAGATCGAATATTTCGAGAAGTTCGAGCCGCTGCCGCCCAGGGTCTGGTTGGTCGAGACCGGCGAGTTGCTCTCGCCGGTGGCGATCCGCAAGCCCGCCGCGAAGCCGTTGGTGAGGTCGGCGTCCATGCCGAGCCGGGCGCGCAGCCGCACCTGGTTGCGGTTCTGATAGGTGTTGTACGACGGGAAAGGGGTGAGGTTGTCTGCTGCCAGATTGTAAGGCGAGCCTGAGTTGACTGCGTTGAAATTGTACAGGGCCGGATCGTTACCGGTCGGGAAGAAGCTGCCGTGATAGCGGGCGCGCACGTCGCCGTAGAAGCGGATGCGCTGCGCCCATTC
>NZ_JAQMIL010000181.1:0-1262 GCF_029990105.1 Bradyrhizobium sp. Arg237L
AAGTAGCCCTTGAGGTTGGTGCCGCCGAGCCCGAAATCAGAATCGGCGAAGGCATCGAGCGTCGCGTCCGACTCCAGGTATTTGTAGCCGACATGCACGTTCCAGTCGGCGAAGTGCTTGATCTCCCTGTTGCCGACCGTGACGCGCGCCATCCAGCCGATGTCGCCGCCGTTGAACGGGCCGAACGAGCCGTCCGCGGTGCCGGCGCGGTTGTTGAGGGCGATGCCGGGAATGGTGGGCAGATCCTTAAGTCCGGTGCCGGGACCCGTCAGCGCGCGATTGAAGGCCGAGTTCCAGACGAACTCGCCATCGAGCACGATGTGGAACGGATGGAAGTCACCGAGGTCGAGCGATGCGCTCGCAACCAACGGCCGGTATTTCTGCACCAACCCGAAATACTGATATTGCGCCGTCTGGCCGAAGTTATTCCAGGTGCCGGATGCGATGTTGCGCAGCGCCCAGTAGGTGTTGCCCTTCTGGGCAAATAGCGGCCGCGACAGGTCTGAGCTGCAGCCATCGGAACTTGCGACGATAATGCAAGGCTCGGACGCCTGTCCCTGCACGTTCTCGAAATCGTAATAGGCGACCCCGAAGCGGAACTCGCTGACCGGATCGAACCGCATGGCGAAGCCGCCCTGGGCGCCGAACATCCACTTGTCGTGGCTGGGGAATTTCGCAGTCTCGCTCGACGCGTTGGTGATACCGGCATTGAAATCGGTGTTGAAGATCGGGAACGCACCGATCACGCCGAACGCCGTGATATCAGGCACCACTTCCTGCTTGGCCTGCACGGCGAAGCCGTCGAAGCCCAGTTCGCGGTACCAGACCAGATCGGTCGGCGACCAGAACGGATTGTCGAAACGCCCGACCTGCGCCACCACATCCTGGTTCGGCAGCTGGTACTTCAGGAACGCCCGATCGAGCCAGATCGAATATTTGGAGAAGTTCGAGCCGCCGCCGCCCAGGGTCTGGTTGGTCGAGACCGGCGAGTTGCTTTCGCCGGTGGCGATCCGCAAGCCCGCCGCGAAGCCGTTGGTGAGGTCGGCATCCATGCCGAGCCGGGCGCGCAGCCGCACCTGGTTGCGGTTCTGATAGGTGTTGTACGTCGGGTAATTGGCGAGGTTGGCGTTGGAGACGTCGTAGGGTGAGCCGGTGTTGATGGCGTTGAAATTGGTCAGGCCCGGATCGTTGCCGGTCGGGAAGAAGCTGCCGTGATAGCGGGCGCGCACGTCGCCGTAGAAGCGGATGCGCTGCGCCCATTC
>NZ_JAQMIL010000182.1:0-1199 GCF_029990105.1 Bradyrhizobium sp. Arg237L
AATGCGCTGCATCCGGTTCTTCTGACGCTCCAATGCGCCCACGACGTCGCGGGCAATCAGCCACGACAACAGCCCCATCAGCAGCATCAGACCGCCGCCGATCGCGCCAAGCTCCAGCAGCAGGCCATTCACATCGGCGTCGATATCATCCACATAGAGCCCGTAGCTCAAGAACACGTTCCATGGCTCGAAGCTGCGGGCAAAGACCATTTTCCGCAACGGCACAGTCTGCCCGGGACGCGGATAAAGATAGGATGCGGTGCTGCCTTCCGGGTTCTGCCGGGCGGCTGCGATAATTGCGTCCACGATCACGACGCCGTTGGCGTCCTTTATGCCGTTGGCCTTGCCTTCGAGCTTGGAATTGGCAGCGTTCAACATCACCGAAGCGTCGGCATTATAGGCGATGGGATAGCCTTGGCCATTGTTGAACATCATCTTCCGGCCGCGCTGACGAAACTGCTCCTTCGCCTCGGCGATGGTCATCTTCCCGGCGGCGACGTCGTCCTGCAGCGACTGCGCCACCCCGTAGAGCAGGTCGACCGCCGTCCGCATCTGTGCGACGCGATCGTCCAACATGCGGCTTCGGCTGAGCCAGGCCGATCCGCCGATGATCGCGACGACGGTCAGTGCCGCGAGAATCACGATGCTGGCGAGCTTGGTGCGGATTTTCAGTCGGCTGAGAAGGTTCATTGTGGCCTCTGCAGGAATTGCTTCCCAAGGCGTAGCAGCGACTGTCTTACCAATCGTGAATCGAGCAATGCGATTCTGAACGGGCATACGTCCGCGGCGTGCAACGTCTGACACAAAATTAGGCTGCGCACGATAGTGACATGCCGATCTTTCCCGTCAGCTTGATCAGTGCTGCAGCGCGGGCATCACGAGGAACGGAATCGTTCCCAGCGGCACGTTGACCAGCGCGAAGGCGATCAGTGCGTTGTAGCCGTGGGGCCAGTCCTGGAACAGGTCGCTAGCCCGAGCTGACACGCCGCCGGTCGGCTGCCAGTAGTTCTGTTTAACACGTTTCTTCACGCGAGCGGGTAGCCGCGTTGCTCAAGAACGCTACAGTTTCTCGCCGCATCGGACCACGAGATGCCGACTCACGCGGCGCGGACGCCTGCGAGGAAGGTGGAGACTTCGCCGGAGAGCTGCTCGGCCTGCTTGGACAGGTTGCTCGCTGCGGTCAGAACGAGGCCGGCGGC
>NZ_JAQMIL010000183.1:0-1164 GCF_029990105.1 Bradyrhizobium sp. Arg237L
CGGATGAGCGACTATCTGGATTGTCAAGTTGCATTGGCGTAAGCGGCACGCGCCTCGCGTGCTTTGGCGTTGAGGCGGACCAGGAGCTTACGGGCGAGCGCAATGCGAATGACCATTTTTTCCTTTCCGGCAGCGACCAGCCTATCGCGAAAGTCGGCGAGGCTTTGGTCATAACGCGCGGCAATGGCCGCGACGAGGAAGAGGATCGAGCGGACGCCGGCGCGGCCGCCGCGGATGGATCGCTTGCCCTTTCGCTTGCCACTGTCATTGGCGATCGGGGCGAGGCCGACCAGCTTGGCAATGGCTTTGTTGGAGAGGATACCGATCTCCGGCAGCTCGGCGTGCAGCCGGCCGACGGTCCGTCCAGCCACGCCCTTCACCTCGCGCCAGGTTTCGGCGAGCTTTGCCCACAGCGGATCGTCGTCGATCATGGAGGCGATCTCGCCTTCGAGCGAGCGGGACTGGCGCTTCAGCAGGGCGATCACCTCGTCTACACTTGCCTGCATCTCCGTGTTGTCGAACATGCTGGCGCGGCGCTGCTTCTGGACCGTGAGGTCGTCGGTGACCTGCCTGAGCCTTGTTACCAGGGCCTTCAGGCGCTGCTGGGCCTGGCTCGGCAGCGCCGTCGGAGCCAGGTTCTTGGCGTGGGCGAAGCGGGCAATGACGGAGGAATCGATCCGGTCGGTCTTCTCCAGAATGCCCATTGCCTCGGCATAGCGGCGAACGCTGCGAGCGTTGGCCAGCGCGCAGCCGATGCCCTGTTCCCACAGCTCGACGAATACCCGTCGCTCGTAACCGCCACTGGCCTCCATCACCACCAGCGTGACGGCGTGTTCACGGCAGAACGCGGCTAGGGATGCAATGCCCGCCGTATCGTTATTGAAGCTCGCAAGCCGGCCGCCTGGTTCGATGCAGACATCGAGCTTGGCCTTCGAAACGTCCACTCCACAAATCGTCTTCTTCACGGTAACCTGCCTTGTCCATGCGATTGGAACTCAAGCGACTGTTCGGTCGTGCGTGACATGGCGAAGATCCCAAAGCTCATCCACGGTTGTGGCCGGAGGGGTAACGGGCGACTTCGCCACGCGTCTTGGCCGGTGGCCACCGGCCAAGACGCTAAATCGCTTCCATCGCACAAATCATGCCCGTGCAGATACAAGGGGT
>NZ_JAQMIL010000184.1:0-1070 GCF_029990105.1 Bradyrhizobium sp. Arg237L
TCTGGGCTATCGAAGTGCAAGCACCAGCAGGACGTGATCACGCCGCCCTACCCACGTCGTTCGATCCGGTGCAACCAGCAGCGCCGCTATCTCCTCAGCGTCAAGGAACGTCAGGCTCCGCTTCACGTAACGCGTGTGCGGCATTGAGAGAATGCGCTGGCAATGATATCCGCAGCATAATCGGGAGATACCACAATGCTCGCTTCGGCCCTCGATCTTATCGGGCGTACGCCATTGGTTGCGCTGGATCGGGTGCATTCCGGACCAGGTCGGATAGTTGCCAAGGTGGAGTTCCTGCAACCTGGTGGAAGCGTGAAGGACCGCGCCGCCAAGGCAATCGTGCTGGCAGCGCGGGAAGATGGGAGACTTAAGCCCGGCATGCCCGTAGTCGAGATGACCAGCGGCAACATGGGTGCGGGCCTCGCCGTGGTGTGCGCCGCGCTCGGGCATCCTTTCATTGCAACTATGTCAGCCGGGAATAGCACCGCACGCGCGCGGATGATGGAGGGATTGGGGGCAAGGGTTGTACTCGTCCCCCAGGTCGATGGGACACCGGGACAGGTGACGGGAGCTGATGTCGCCGCCGCCGCCGATGTGGCAGCACAAATCGCCCGTGATGGCGGCGGGTACTATGTCGACCAATTCAATGCATCTGAAGGCATCGTCGCGCACGAGACCACCACCGGTCCCGAGATACTGGAACAGTTCGGCGGACCCGTGGACGGCTGGGTCGCGGCCGTTGGCACTGGCTGCACCTTCATCGGCGTTGCTCGGGCGCTGAAGGCTGCCAATCCAGCAACCTTGTGTGCGGCGGTCGAACCGGAAGGGAGCGAACCCTTAGCGGGGAAGAAGGTCGAAAAAGCGCGACATATCGTGCAGGGCACCGGCTACGGCCTAGTTCCACAGCATTGGGACACCGGACTCATGGACCTGAGCCTGACGGTAACGGACGCCGAGGTCGAGTATTGGCACCGTCAGCTTGCGGTCATGGAGGGACTTTACGTCGGCTACTCTGCTGCCGCCAATGTCTGCGCCGCAGCGAAGCTACTTAGATCTGGTCGATTGAAGGT
>NZ_JAQMIL010000185.1:0-1058 GCF_029990105.1 Bradyrhizobium sp. Arg237L
CCACTTCTTGGCCGCGACCTCCTGCAGCACCAGGCGGTTGGCGAGCATCAACCGCACCGCCTGGCTGAGCAAGTTCGGATCCTGCCCGACCGCGGCGCGCTCGCGCGGCCCGAGCGAGGCGACATAGGCCCGGATCTGGTCGGCCGAGATGTTGGTGGTGCCGACCCGGGCGATCACATCGTCACCGGCGCCGGACTTGGCCGGTGCCGCGCCCTGCGTCGTCGCCGCCTGCTGCGGGGCCGCCGCTGCGGGGGCCACGGGCTTCGGCTTGGCGACGGCCTGCGCGGGCCGCTGCGGCGCCGGCGGCGGAGCGGTCTGGGCGGCGGCGGCCAGCGGCAGGCCGGCGAGCGCCGTCGCCAGGAGCGAGACGCGCAGGGAGCGGATCGGGAGTGCGCCGCGGAGAGGAGAACGTGTCATGGTACTGCCTTCTGGTCGAGGATCTTGTCGCCGCTGTCCTGGATGTTGTTCTGGATTTCCACCCGACGCAGCCCCAGCATCGGCTCATGCGCGACGATCGTGTCCCCGATCGTGACGCTCTTGTACTGCTTCAGCAGCTCGCGGCCGGCCTTCAGCATCTGGTCGTTCTTGGCGACGCAGCCTTTGGTCGAGGCCTTGTAGGCGCTGGCCTCGCCCTCGAACTTGGCCCGTGCGGCGTCCTTGTCGCGGGCGACGTTGGCCGCCTCTTCATAGGCCGACTTCCATTTCTCCAGCGTCTCGTCGCGCTCGGCGAGGCGCTTGTTGAACTCGTCGACGGCCTCGCGATGCTGCTTCTCGGTCTCGCGGACCTGCTTCTTGGCGGCGTCGACCTGGGCTTTGGCCGCGGCCTTGTCCCGCTCGGCGTCCGCCAGCTTGGCCTGCAGCGCCGTCCGCTGGTCCTCCAGTTGCCGGGTCTGCAGGGTGGCGCTGCGCAGGGCTTCGCGCAGCCGATCGGTCTCGGCATCGGCGTGGGCGAACTCGACGTGCGAACACACCGCGACGGCCGCCGTCAGGAAGGTGAGGATGCGTATCTTCATGATCAGAACTTTGCGTTGAGATCGACCAGCAGGACGTCGACGGCA
>NZ_JAQMIL010000186.1:0-1022 GCF_029990105.1 Bradyrhizobium sp. Arg237L
CGTAGTGGTGGTGAAGTCCGCCCAGGATGGCGAGTGAATTGATCAGACCGGTTCGCTGAACCGGGCGGCAGACCGGCGCATCCTTGTCCAAGGATCGATGAGTTCTGACGCGGTTGTAATATTCCGCATAGGATCGCAGGATTCGGCGCAGATGCGCTTCGCCTAAGACAATGATGTGGTCTACACACTCACGCCGGATCGATCCGATCAGCCGTTCGGCAAAGCCATTCTGCCAGGGCGACGCTGGTGCGGTAGGCTTGTCCCGGATGCCCATGGCTCGCAATCGGCGCGTGACGACGCTGCCATAGATCTGGTCGCGATCGCGGATGAGGTAGTGCGGAGCCTCATCCCAAGGAAATGCCTCCGTGATTTGATGTGCTACCCATTCGGCCGTCGGATTTGCTGTGACGTTGATCCAGACGAGATCTCTGCGGTCGAGCCGGACGATGACGAAGGCATAGAGCAGGTCGAAACCGATCGTTGGAACAACGAACAGGTCCATGGCGGCGATGTCCGGCGCGTGGTTGCGCACGAACGTCTGCCATCCCGGGCTTGGTGGCCAGCGTCGTTTGACCATGTACTTCGCGACGCTCGACTGCGCGATCTCAAACCCGAGCTTGAGCAGTTCACCGTGAATGCGCGGCGCACCCCACAGCGGATTGTCGATGCTCATCCACCGGATCAATCCGCGCAGCTCTGTGTCGATGGGCGGTCGCCCTCCCAATGGGCGTGACTTCCAACGCCAGTAGCCGCGAAAGCCGGCTTTGTGCCAACGCACGAGCGTCTCGGGCTGGATGATGATAAGAACCTTCAGGATTGATGGAAACCAGCGATACAGCCGGACCAAGAACCAGCGATCCTGGTTCGTGAGCCGGGCGCGACCATGCAGCTTGCGCCTCAAGACATTCAACTGATGCCGAAGCACCGCGTTCTCCGCTTCGAGCCGCAACTTCGACTTGAACGGCGAGGCGAGGACGGCCAGAACGAAACAGAGCAGCCCGATCATTCCGCCAGCTTAGGCG
>NZ_JAQMIL010000187.1:0-991 GCF_029990105.1 Bradyrhizobium sp. Arg237L
GGGGAATTAACGCACCGTTCAATGTAGGCGACCGAGTAAAGAAGCGATCAGGTTACGAATACCCGGGTTTCATCGTTTCCGTTTTTACGAATCGGGCGGGCGCAGTTCGCTATGTCGTTGAAGCGGATCATCCTGCCTTCTCGGGCATGTTGCACATTTTCAATGGCGATCAGCTAGAGCCCCGCTGAGCTGAAACAGGCCAGCACCAACGATTCATTCGCATTGGGAATGGGCACCATTGCTGTTCGCGCGATGTCCACACGCTTGATCTGAATCAAATTCGGCCACGTCGCTTTTCAAATCAGGCCACTGGGGGTCGAAACAGGCCAGCACCCTACCGCCCAAGCACGGGGCGGGTTCGCCCCGCCGTGTTTTATCGTTCGAATTCGAGGTTTCTGCAGCTCTACTGCAGTTGTGTTTGTGCACAGCGTGCCAGGTTGGCCCTGACCACGAGGTGATGAAAAGGCCTGATCGCGTTGAGATAGATGAAGCCCAAGGCATTGTGGGTATGCACAACGGTTGTCGCGATGAGCAACGTGCCTATTGGAGAATGGCGTCGGAGCAGAGATAGCCGGAAGTCCAGGTGTCGGTCATCCGTACCGAGCACAATTTCGTCCTTGCCCTCCCAGTGCACCGGGAAGAAGTCCACCCGTTCATGGCTGTCCCGGGACGTCCTGACCGTATCGGAGGTTTTGATGCCAAAGGGCCTAACCATGGCGTCGCGCAGCGCGATCAACGCCTTTTGCCACGCGGGTGGATTGACGAGTGTCCGCGTCGCCAGCTCGCGCATGCTCGACTGTTCCGATGCACTCAAGTCAATGCTGTAGCTATCGAGTAAACTGGCGTTCTCGTACCAGCTCACAACGACACTTTCCGACGGCGGCGTCGTCCGACGTACCTGCGGTTTGCGGTCTAAACCCATGCTCATGATGATGTCACCTATTCAAGGGGCCATCAACTACGGGCGTGAAGACAAGCAAATCGCCTCAGC
>NZ_JAQMIL010000188.1:0-962 GCF_029990105.1 Bradyrhizobium sp. Arg237L
AATCGTTCCATCCAAAGCTTGAATCACAGCCAAGCACGAATGAGAATCCTGAATCCCAACAGACCCTAGACTAGTTTGTCTAATCTTACCGTCATGTCTCTCCGCGGCGAGAAGGAGGCGGACCACCAGGCGTGCGAGGCAGCACTTCGGTTTTCGACGATGGCGTACACCGCCGTCGCTATCTTGGTCGCATCCGGGCTGATCAATTCCTTGTAGCTCGATCACAAACCTGGCCATGACAACATACGGCCGGCTGCTTCTCCTAAAGCTTCTTCTCTTTGCCATTATGGTCGGCTTTGCAGGCCTCAATCGTTTCTTCGTGGTCCCCAGGCTCCTTGAATCGGGCGCAACCGGCGCGAAACTTGGGCTGCGCCGGCTCCTGATCAACGTCACAGCAGAGCAGAGCCTTGGCTTTGCGATCGTCCTTATCGTTAGCGTGCTGGGCATCGCTGAACCTGCAGCCGCGTCGTAATCAAGCTCTCACGCAGGCATTCTTGCGCCACCCGATCTCCCTATTCTGGTTGGTCCCAAAGCGTTCGTGTCACCACGCGAAAGATCAGCCAACCGCTCGGCTCGCGATGAATCGCATTTTCCACCCCACGCTGCGTTCACTTCGCGGACGACATCGTCCGCCGGATCACGCGCGCCCGCGGATGTGTCGGCGGCGCCCTGAAGCGCGTCAAGATATCGGCGCTGCTAGTCGGTCGGCCTGACCGATTGCTCGATTGTGGCGGTCGGCCACTCGCTCAAGGCCGGTTCCGTCACATCGCAGGCTGGTCCGGCCGGGCCGGTCTCGCCACAGTCCGGCCCGGACGCCGGCGCGTGGTGGAAAGCGCATTGATCTGCGCCCTCTGCTCATCGCTCAGGAGGCCGTAGAACTTATCGCCATAGCCCAGAACGCATCATCATAGGGATAGCCCCAGAAGGTGTAGTCATAAATGTCATAGAAAGCGAACGGCCAG
>NZ_JAQMIL010000189.1:0-897 GCF_029990105.1 Bradyrhizobium sp. Arg237L
CCGGCGGCCGTGCTGCGCGTCAACGCGCTGGCGACGTTCAGCATGCGCTGGCTTCTTCCCCGGCTGAGCCGTTTTCGCGACGAGCGACCCGACATCGAGGTCCGCCTCACCACGTCAAACGACCCGATCGACGCGCTTGCCGACACGTTCGACGTGGTCATCCGCGGCGGACCGGATTCGTTTCATGGCTTTGCGTCCCGGCTGTTTCTTTCGGAACGCCGATTGCCGGTCTGCAGCCCCGCACTCGTCGCGAAGCTGCCGCTGGCGGACGTTTCCGATCTCGCGCAGCACACGTTGCTGAACGTCACGTCGATGCCGCGGCTATGGCGCGATTGGCTGGTGCAAGCCGGACAGCCTCGCGTCACCCCGGCGGCGATGCTGACATTCGATCATTTCTTCCTGACCATTCAGGCGGCGATCGATGGTTTGGGCGTAGCGATGGGACCAACCGCCCTGATCGCCGACGACGTCGCGGCCGGCCGCTTGATCGCGCCGTTTCCCGATGTCAGCCTTCCGGCGAGGAGCTACTTCGCCTACTTGCCCGCGGGAAACGAAAGCGGCTCGCCGACGGCGGTGTTTTGCGATTGGCTGGAACAAGAAGGGCAGCAATCCGCCCACAACACAACGGCCGCATGATGAACAGATCGTACCGCTTGGATTGGCAAAACCCTCGAACGTTTTGCAGAGGCTGTTCTTCAGAGCTCGTATGGACCATTGCAGCTGGTCCCGACTTCGGTTCTGCGCAAATCCCGGACCCGAGCCGGACATGCTACAACGTCGGTTAAGGGCACTTGCCGATGCAAATGTCAGCTTCGGGACTTGGCCGTGTAAAAACGTCTGAGGAGGACGCGGGTTATGAGGTCCGGGACTGGGTGTCTCATGCCGCGATCGCAGCGA
>NZ_JAQMIL010000190.1:0-884 GCF_029990105.1 Bradyrhizobium sp. Arg237L
TCCCTGTCGCAAATTCCGTCCACTGGCGGTTGATTGAGAATCGGGCGATGCTGCCGCACGATGTTGGATTTGTGCAAACTGATCTTTGGGACGGTGATCGATCTGCTGCGGTCGCGCGCAATGCTCGAGGCAGAGATTGTGGTGCTGAGGCAGCAAATCAATGTGCTGCGGCGTGCCAGTCCCGCGAGACGTCCATTTGGGGCGATTGACAGGCTGATATTGGGAGGCATCTGCCGATTGTTTCCCGAGAGTTATGATGCACTTGCTATAGTCCGACCGGACACCGTGATCCGTTGGCACCGCGCCGGTTTCAGATTGTATTGGCGTTGGAAATCGCGACGCCGCTGCGGCCGACCGACTGTGTCGTTGGAAATTCGCCGACTAATCCGCGAGATGAGCATCGCCAACCCGTTGTGGGGTGCTCCGCGCATCCATGGGGAGCTTCTCAAACTCGGCGTCGATGTCGGCCAGACCAGCGTGGCCAAGTATATGGCGCGGAGGAGGATCCCTCCCTCGCAGGGATGGAAGACGTTCCTTCGCAACCATGCTGAGGGCATTGCCGCAATGGACCTCTTCGTCGTGCCGACGATCTCGTTCCGGCTGCTCTATGGATTGCTGATCATGGGCCATGGCCGGCGGCAGATCCTGTGGTTTGGGGTGACCGCGCACCCGACGGCTGAATGGATCGCCAATCAGCTCACTGAGGCCTGTGGCTGGGAGCAACTCCCTCGTTACTTGATCAGGGACCGCGATCGAGCTTATGGCGAGATCTTTGTCCGCCGGGTTCGGTCGATCGGCATTCGAGACCGCCCGACGTCTTTCCGCTCACCTTGGCAAAACGCCCATGCAGAACGGTTGATCGGTTCAATCCGGAGGGAATGCAT
>NZ_JAQMIL010000191.1:0-843 GCF_029990105.1 Bradyrhizobium sp. Arg237L
ACGCCGCCACCTCCGCCGCCTCCGCCACCTCCGCCGCCCGAGCAGAAGATGATCGAGCAGCCGAAGATGGCCGAGCCCGAATTCAAGGAAGACAAGCCGATCGAGAAGCCGCAGGACGAGCCGGTCAAGGATGCCAAGAACGACGAGCCGCCGGGCCCACTGTCGCTTGACGCCCAGGCGACTGGACCCGGCGATCTCTTCAATCTCGGCGGCAAGGAGGGCGGCAGTCCTTATGGTGGCGGGGGCGGCGGTGGCAGCCGCTGGGGCTGGTACTCGACCATCGTCTCGACGCAGATCGAGGCGGCGATCCGGTCCAATCCGAAGACGCGCAACATGGCCACGCAGATTCAGGTGAAGCTCTGGGCCGACAATTCGGGCCGTGTGAGTCGGGTGGTCCTGACGCCGTCGACCGGTGATCCCGAGGTCGATGCTGCGCTTCGCAACGAGGTGATCGGCAGTCTGACGCTGCGCGAGCCTCCGCCGAAAGACATGCCGATGCCGGTCGTCACCCGAGTCACCGCGCGACGGCCGACCTGACCTGATCCTGATTTTTCAAAGCTGATGTCACGAGTGAGAGTTGAGGGGCTGATGATGTTTAACGTGAGAGCAGATGCGGAATGGCGCACGATTCCGCTTGCCGTATCGCCGTGCGCGCCTGCCTGCGCAACCCTGGCTATGGATCAGACCGCGACGGAGCAGTGCCCGCGAAGCAGGCCGACGCGAAATGGCCGGCACGCAACGACGTGCTGGACGGTCTGACGCTGCGGGGCCGCCGCCGAAGGACATGCCGATGCCGATGGTGACGCGCCTAACGGCGCGTCGGCCGAGCTAACGCGACTCTGA
>NZ_JAQMIL010000192.1:0-787 GCF_029990105.1 Bradyrhizobium sp. Arg237L
CGGCTCAGCCGGGGAAGAAGCCAGCGCATGCTGAACGTCGCCAGCGCGTTGACGCGCAGCACGGCCGCCGGCGCTTTGCCGCGTGTCGCGCGATGGCGCTGGACAGCGGACGAAATGCGGTCGAGCGCCGGGCCGATCTCCTCCAGCAGCGCCGTGCCGGCGGGTGTGAGCGTGACCCGCCGCGTCGATCGCCAGAACAGCGCGGGCGCTCCCAGCCGATCCTCAAGGAGGCGCACCTGCTGACTGATTGCGCCATGTGTCACGCCCAATTCGGTCGCCGCTTCCTTGAAGCTGCCAAGGCGGGCTGCCGCCTCGAAAGCGCGGACGGCGTTGAGCGGTGGCAAGGTCCTGCGCTGGACGGGAATACTCATTAGATAGAAATCCTAACTCATAGCTTGATTATTACTGATTTGTGACGGTCGCCTCAATGGTTCAGAGTGGATCCGTCGCGAGACACCAGCGCATCGGCGGTCCGAAACGGATCGTGGTGTAGATTTTCTATCACCGAAAGAGCTCCCCGGAAGCGGAGGAATCGACATGAACGACGCCGCGATGGCGGCTACGAGCCGTCCGCGCGAAACCGCATCAGGCTCATCGGCCCCGGCGAAATCGCGCAGCCTGCTGGCCGCGTGCCTCACCCACGCGCTTCATGACGGCTATACCGACGGTCTCTATGCCTTCCTGCCGGTCTGGCAGGCGCAGTTCGGCCTGTCCTATGCGGCGCTCGCCGTCGTGCGCGCACTGTATTTCGGGACGATGGGGGGCATGCAGATCCCGGCCGACCGAG
>NZ_JAQMIL010000193.1:0-780 GCF_029990105.1 Bradyrhizobium sp. Arg237L
CTAGGGTCTGTTGGGATTCATCGGGAGTTTATCACGGCAGCGGTCAGATGGATCATGGCTGCGAAGCTTTGATCTGTCTTGTCTGCGCGCAGCGCGATGCGCTTGAATTCCTTGAGCTTGCAGAAGAAGTTTTCGATCAGATGCCGCCATTTGTACATCTCCTCGTCGATGGCGAGAGGTTTGGCGCGGCGCGGATGCTGGGAGATGACGGCCTTGGCGCCGCGTTCGTCGAGATCGGCGATGATGGCGTTGCTGTCGAACGCCTTGTCAGCGATCAGCGCACCGAAGGCTACCCCTTCGATGAGTGGCGGAACGCCGACCGTGTCGAAGCGCTGTCCGGGCAGCAGCACGAAACGCACCAGATTGCCGAGCGCATCGGTGAGCGCCAGGATTTTGGTGGTCATGCCGCCTTTCGAACGGCCGATGGCCTGGCTCTGAGTCCCCCTTTTGCGCCCTGTCCGTGGCGGTGGACCTTGACGATGGTGGCGTCGACCATGGCGTACTCCATGTCCGGCTCGTCCGAGACCGCCTCGAACAGGCGCTTCCACACGTCCGCCTTCACCCAGTCCCGGAAACGCGTATACACGCTGTTCCAGTGACCGAAAGCGCGCGGCAGATCGCGCCATGGACTGCCCGTGCGGGCGATCCATAACACCGCCTCAACAAACAGCCGGTTGTCCTTGCCGCTGCGGCCAGGATCGCTCGGCTTGCCGAGACAAAGCGGCTCCATCTTCGCCCATTGGCCGTCAGTCAAAACGAATCGTTCCATCCAAAGCTTGA
>NZ_JAQMIL010000194.1:0-780 GCF_029990105.1 Bradyrhizobium sp. Arg237L
TCGGCGTCCGTCGTCGACAACTGCGTCTGGCCGCTCCGTGCCAGCTCGGTGAGGTCGGCTTTGACCCGCGCGCGCCGTTCCATCAGCGCGGTGAGCTTGTCCGCGATGCCGCCGCCGTCCCCCTTGCCGCCGTCGCCTCCACCGCGGGACGGCTTCGCCTCGGTGGCGTCGTTGGCCTCCAGCGCCTCGCCATAGGCCTCAATGTCGCGCTCGATCGCCGCCAGCTGTTCGGTCAGCCGCTTGCGCGTCTTGATGCTGCCCTTGCCGGCATCGCCATGGAAAAACGCCCCATCGATCGCCACCAGTTCGCCGCCCAAAAGCGAAAGCGCACGCGCCAGCACCACGAACTCCCGGTTTGCCGCCTTCAACGCAGCCCAGTTGTCCTTGCGGAAATTGGCGATCGTCCGGTAGCCGGGCACAAGCCCCTTCAGCAGCCACATCAGTTCCAGATTGCGCCCCGCTTCCTGCTCCAGAGCGCGCGAGGAGCGGACCCGGTTGACGTAGCCGTAAAGATAGAGCTTCAACAGCTCGGCCGGATCGTAGCTCGGCTGGCCGGCGCCCCCGCCGCCCTTGGCATGCCGGAAGCCCAGCTGCTCCAAATCCAGCGTACAAACATACGCCTCAATCGCGCGCACCGGATTGTCCGGCCCCACATAGTCCTCAATCCGCGCCGGCAGAAGACTGAGCTGATCCCGATCCGCGCCGGTCTTGTAAAGACGATTCACCATCCGCGAATCGTACCTCAACTTCCCGAAATCCGCGAAATTCTTGCCCAGCCTG
>NZ_JAQMIL010000195.1:0-747 GCF_029990105.1 Bradyrhizobium sp. Arg237L
TCTAGGGTCTGTTGAGATTCAGGATTCACAGATTGGAATGTCCGTGATTCAAGCTCCGAAAGGAGCTTGGCATGCACCGATTCGTTTTGACGGCTGCCCAGTGGGCGAAGATGGAGCCGCTTTGTTTGGGCAAGCCGACCGATCCCGGTCGCACAGGGGGTGACAATCGTTTGTTCCTCGAGGCCGTGCTGTGGATCGCCCGCACGGGCAGCCCATGGAGAGATCTGCCGCCGACGTTTGGCAACTGGAACACGGTGTTCAAGCGCTATCGCGATTGGGTGAAAGCCGGCGTTTTCAGGCAGATTTTCGACGCCGTATCGGATGATCCAGACATGGAGTTCGCCATGGTCGACGCGACAATCGTCAAAGTTCACCGCCACGGGCAGGGAGCAAAAGGGGGACCAAAAATCAAGCCATCGGCAAATCGAAGGGCGGCTGGACCACCAAAATCCTCGCGCTGACCGACGCGCTTGGGAATCTGGTGCGGTTTATCTTGCTCCCTGGCCATCGCTTTGACACCGTCGGCGTCGCGCCCCTGATCAAAGACATCGAATTCGGCGGCTTGATCGCCGACAAGGCTTTTGATTCCAACTGGATCATCGAAGAGCTGAACGAACGCAAGGCCAAGATCGTCATCTCGCAACATCAAAGGCGCGCCCAGCCTCTCGACATCGACAAGGACATCTATAAATGGCGCCACCTGATCGAGAACTTCTTCGGCAAGCTGAAGGAATTCAAACGCATAGC
>NZ_JAQMIL010000196.1:0-734 GCF_029990105.1 Bradyrhizobium sp. Arg237L
TTCGCGCCCTCGCGTCGCTTGTCCTTCAGCTTGAAGGACGGCTGGAAGAAGTTGGTGTGCAGCCGCGATGCCGCATACAAGCGTTCCAGCACGCGCGTCGTCTTGACGCCATCGAAGCGACCGTATCCCACAAGTCGCCGGACGACCGCGCCATTCTTCTGCTCGACGAAAGCCTGATCATTCTTCTTGTAGGCGCGCGAGCGTGTCACCTCGATCTTTTGCGTGCGACACCAGGGCACGACGACATCGTTCGTAAACGCGCTGTCGTTGTCGAAGTCGGCGCCGCGAATGAGCCAGGGAAACAGGTTCTGTGCGCGCTCCATGGCTCGCACGACGAGGCCGCTCTCGCGCGTCACCAGCGGCATGCATTCGGTCCAACCAGTCGCGACGTCGACCATCGTCAATGTCTGAATGAACGAGCCAGCTACAGATGTGCCGCCATGAGCCACCATGTCGACCTCGCAGAACCCCGGCGGCGGATCGTGCCAGTCGTTGAACGTCCGGATCGGAACTTCACGCCGTACCGCCGAATAAAAGCCGACCCGCCGACGCTTACCGCCGGCCGCGGCAATTTTGGTCTCGACCAGCAGGCGATCAATCGTGGCTGCGCTGACGCCGAGCACCAGCGCTCGATCGGCCTGGTCGAGCTTGAGCCGGCCATGCCGCTCCAACGAAGGGAGCAACGTCGGAATCATTACCTTGAGCCGCTTGCCGCAGATCCGATCCGAGGCCTC
>NZ_JAQMIL010000197.1:0-733 GCF_029990105.1 Bradyrhizobium sp. Arg237L
TGACCCAAGGCGGAAATATGCGCTGGTTGGTCTGAAGCTGGGAGGCCGTTACGCGCACCTGGCCGGCGCGTGCAATCGATCATCTGGCGCGGTCCCGAGCGCCCGCGCGGGCGCACGGTCACGAACGCCACGCGCTATGGTCCTCGGCCCTACGGGAACGTCACGCCGAAAGCAGCCGGATCGGGCTTCTCGCCTTTCCGGGGCACCAACAAACGCTCCAGCCCACCCGGCACGTAGGTGGCCAGCAGGGTCGCTTGGTCGCCGACCACTTCGATCGTATGCGGCACACCACGGGGAAGAGCCGCGTAGGAGCCTGCCCCCACCTCAACGCGGGAATCGCCGACCCGCGCGATTAGCTGCCCCTCAACCACGTAGACTAGCTCGTCCTCGCGCGAGTGAGTGTGCATCGGAGGCTCCTGCCCAGCCCGCACCGTCCACAGGACAGCGCCATATTCGCCTCCGGACTGGCTGCTCTCCACTTTAATCTCGATGCTCGAGCCTCCGCTCGTGGTCACCTTCTCGCCACCGTGGGGCGGCGTTAGAACCGGCTTCTGGACTGACATTTGTAGCCTCCTGATTATGCGCCGGATGAGCCCGGTACCGCGTAAGCATGAAATTCCGCGCGGCGACTGGGAAATGACATCACGCGATGAAGTCAATAACCGCGCGTTATGATGGCCGTTCGCCTTCCGCATCGGACTCGCGTGCACTCGAGGCCGACTGCTTTTGGCCC
>NZ_JAQMIL010000198.1:0-726 GCF_029990105.1 Bradyrhizobium sp. Arg237L
CGCTCCAACGAAGGGAGCAACGTCGGAATCATTACCTTGAGCCGCTTGCCGCAGATCCGATCCGAGGCCTCTGTGTGTACCGAAAACTTAAGCTCGGGCGTAGTGGTGATGAAGTCCGCCCAGGATGGGGCGTGAACTGATCGCACCGGTTCGCTGAACCGGGCGAGAAATCGGCGCGTCCTTGTTCAAGGATCGATGCGTTCTGACGTTATTGTAATAGTCGGCGTAGGATTGCAGAACCCGACGCAGATGCGCCTCGCCCAAAACAATGACGTGGTCCAAACACTCACGCCGGATCGATCCGATCAGCCGTTCGGCAAAGCCATTCTGCCAAGGCGAGGCTGGTGCGGTAGGCTTGTCCCGGATGCCCATGGCGCGCAATCGGCGCGTGACAAGGCTGCCATAGATCCGGTCGCGATCGCGGATGAGGTAGTGCGGAGCCTCATCCCAAGGAAATGCCTCCGTGATTTGACGTGCAACCCATTCCGCCGCCGGATTTGCTGTGACGTTGATCCAGACGAGGTCTCTGCGGTCGAGTCGGACAATGACAAAGGCATAGAGCAGGTCGAAACCGACGGTGGGAACAACGAACAAATCCATGGCGGCAATGTCCGGCGCGTGATTACGCAAGAAGATGCGCCATCCCTGGCTGGGTGGCCCGCGTCGCTTCACCATGTACTTGGCGACGCTGGACTGCGCGACCTCGAACCCGAGCTTGAGCAGTTC
>NZ_JAQMIL010000199.1:0-707 GCF_029990105.1 Bradyrhizobium sp. Arg237L
GTCTCGAACATGTCGCGCATGCGCTGCTCGCTGACCGGGCTTTCGACCACCACCACGAGCTCCGGCTTGTTGGAGGAGGCGCGCACCAGGCCCCAGCTCCCGTCCTCGACCGTGACGCGCACGCCGTTGACGGTGACGAGATCGTGGATCGCCTGGCCGCCGATCTTGGCGCCCTGCTTTTGCAAGTCCTCAAAGTGCTTCACCACGGCGTCGACCACGCCGTATTTGGCCTCGTCGGCGCAATGCGGCGACATGGTCGGCGACGACCAGGTCTTGGGCAGCGCGTTCTTCAGGTCGGCCATCGACTTGCCGGGCGCGCGGTCGAGCATCTCGCAGATCGCGATCGCCGAAACCAGGCCGTCGTCATAGCCGCGGCCGAATGGCTTGTTGAAGAAGAAGTGGCCGGACTTCTCGAAGCCGGCGAGCGCGCCGAGTTCGTTGGTGCGGCGCTTCATGTAGGAGTGGCCGGTCTTCCAGTATGCGGTTTTCGCGCCCTGCTTTTGCAGGATCGGATCGGTCATGAACAGGCCGGTCGACTTCACGTCGACCACGAATTGCGCATCCTTGTGGATCGCCGACATGTCGCGCGCCAGCATCACGCCGACCTTGTCGGCGAAGATCTCCTCGCCGGTGTTGTCGACCACGCCGCAGCGGTCGCCGTCGCCATCGAAGCCGAGACCGACATCGGCCTTGTGCTGCAAGACCGC
>NZ_JAQMIL010000200.1:0-700 GCF_029990105.1 Bradyrhizobium sp. Arg237L
GGGCAGTCGCAAACTGTCATCTCAAGCGTTCGGCCGCCGCCAGCGTTGGCGCTGGATAGCGGGCATAGAGGGTGTCGACGCGGTCCCGCCACATCGCCACGAACGCGCCCGAGGTGAGGCGATCGACCGACTTCCATTCGCGTTTGACCGCCGGCAGCGTGTTGCCCCAGATGGCGCGCTTGCACCATCGCTCGCCCTTCGCCAAGCCCTCCTGGGTTGCGCACATCGACTTCCAGGCAATCCGCTGCGGATGGCTGACGTGTTCGGCGGCTCCTTCCCCGCCCTGCTGGTGGATCAGGTAGAGATCGGAAAACGTCGGCTGCTTGTGAGTTATTACTTCGAATAGAACAGCCTCGGTGACGAACTTGTAGGCGGCAGCCATCGCGTTGTCGCGAGGATTGAGGATGTCGCCCGATCCGTATTTGCCGAACTCAGACTTGCTTAGCTGGAACAGACCGACATAGGAGCCGGTGCGTTCCCTGGGATTGAAATCGGATTCGATTTTGGCGACCGCCTTCATGAAATTGGCATCGACACCGAACGCCTTGGCCGCGCGTTCGATCTCCTGGACGGGCGTTCCGAGCGGGACGCCGCTCAACGCCGACAAGGCGATCTTCGCGGGTTTCTCCGGCGGCGGGATTTCCGAGTAGACATAATACTTCAGATAAGACAGCTCGCCTTCGTCCGGATTGGGCGAAGC
>NZ_JAQMIL010000201.1:0-692 GCF_029990105.1 Bradyrhizobium sp. Arg237L
ATGGTTTCGACCACATGCAGGTTGGTGCGCTCGTTGCGGCCGCCGACATTGTAGGTCTCGCCGACCGCGCCGCGCTCGAGCACCAGCGTGAGCGCCTTCGCATGATCCTCGACATAGAGCCAGTCGCGGATGTTCTTTCCGTCGCCGTAGACGGGCAGGGGCTCGCCGGCCAAACCCTTGATGATCATGTGCGGAATCAGCTTTTCCGGGAAGTGATAGGGGCCGTAATTGTTCGAGCAGTTGGTGACCAGCGTCGGCAGTTCGTAGGTCTCGCGCCAGGCGCGCACCAGATGGTCGGAGGAGGCTTTGCTCGCGGAGTAGGGCGAGTTTGGCGCATAGGCCGTCGTTTCCGTGAAGAAGCCGTCATCGCCGAGCGAGCCGAACACCTCGTCGGTCGAGATATGCAGGAAGCGGAATTGCTCACGCTTCTCGGGCGAGAGCGTGCGCCAATGGCGCAGCGCTTCCTGCAGGATGGTGAAGGTGCCGACGATGTTGGTCTGGATGAATTCGCCGGGACCGTCGATCGAGCGGTCGACATGGCTCTCGGCGGCGAGGTTCAGGACCGCGTCGGGCTGGTATTTCTCGAACAGGCGGCGCAGCCCGGCGCCATCGCAAATGCATTGCTTCTCGAAGGCGTAGTTCAGGTTCTCTTTCGCTGCCGGCAGCGAGTCGAGATTGGCGGCATAGGTGAG
>NZ_JAQMIL010000202.1:0-688 GCF_029990105.1 Bradyrhizobium sp. Arg237L
CCTCTGCAAAACGTTCGAGGGTTTTGCCAATCCAAGCGGTACGATCTGTTCATCATGCGGCCGTTGTGTTGCCGGCGGATTGCTGCCCTTCTTGTTCCAACCAATCGCAAAACACCGCCGTCTGTGAGCCGCTTTCGCTCCCCGCGGGCAAGTAGGCGAAGTAGCTCCTGGCCGGAAGACTGACATCGGGAAACGGCGCGATCAGGCGGCCGGCCGCAACGTCATCGCCGATCAGGGCGGTCGGTCCCATCGCCACGCCCAAACCATCGATCGCCGCCTGAATGGTCAGGAAGAAATGATCGAATGTCAGCGTCGCCGTCGGGGTGACGCGAGGCTGTCCGGTTTGCACCAGCCAATCGTGCCATAGCCGCGGCATCGACGTGACGTTCAGCAACGTGTGCTGCGCGAGATCGGAAATGTCCGCCAGCGGCAGCTTCGCGACCAGTGCGGGGCTGCAGACCGGCAACCGGCGCTCCGAAAGAAACAGCCGGGACGTGAAGCCGTGAAACGAATCCGGGCCGCCGCGGATGACCACGTCGAACGTGTCGGCAAGCGCGTCGATCGGGTCGTTTGACGTGGTGAGGTGGACCTCGATGTCGGGTCGCTCGTCGCGAAAGCGGCTCAGCCGGGGAAGAAGCCAGCGCATGCTGAACGTCGCCAGCGCGTTGACGCGCAGCACGGCCGCCGG
>NZ_JAQMIL010000203.1:0-660 GCF_029990105.1 Bradyrhizobium sp. Arg237L
CGACGTCATTTCAGAGGTTATCGGCTTGAGAATGGTCGACCTCACTAATTGAGGAGGTCACCATGATCGAAGTCCTAAGCACCATCGAGAAGGTCTCCAAGCACGTCCCGTGGAACAAGGGTAAGATCGTCGGTGCGAAGCCACCACTCCGTCCGAAGCACGTCTGGTCCATCCGGACAACGCTCCAGGTCGAGGGCCGGCTCCGGGATCTGGCGCTGTTCAACGTGGCCATCGACAGTAAACTTCGTGGCTGCGATGTCGTGGCGCTGAAGGTCGACGACATCGCGCCAAGCGGCTATGCGGCTGATCGTGCAAGCATCCGGCAGAAGAAGACGGGACGACCGGTCAAATTTGAACTCACCGAGTCGACACGCCAAGCCGTCGACGACTATCTGAGAGCGACGGTCAAGAAGCCGGGCGAATACCTATTCACCGGCCGGTGGGGACCTAGTGGCAGTCTAACCACTCGGCAGTACGCGCGGCTTTTGTCTGATTGGCTTACCAGCGTAGGGCTTGATCCGCACCTGTTCGGAACACATTCACTTCGTCGAACAAAGGCGACTCTGATCTACCGGCGGACAGGCAACTTGCGAGCCGTGCAGCTTTTGTTGGGCCACACAAAAATCGAGAGCACCGTCCGATATCTGGGCATTGAGGTCG
>NZ_JAQMIL010000204.1:0-659 GCF_029990105.1 Bradyrhizobium sp. Arg237L
CCGCCGAAGGACATGCCGATGCCGATGGTGACGCGCCTAACGGCGCGTCGGCCGAGCTAACGCGACTCTGACAAACACAACGGACTTAAGAGGACTGGGGACAAAATGTTTGAGATTAATCCAGGTGCACGCCGGCGCACGCTGCTGCTCGCTGTCTCGCTGGCTGCGCTTTCCTGCGCGGCGCCAGCACTTGGCCAGCCCGCGGACGAGGCCGGCGCGCCTGAGAAGAAGGTGGAGTCGAAGCGGCCGAAAGTGTCGGATGCCAAGCCGACCTCGCCGAATACAACGGTCAATCTGCTCAACCTCATGGTGAAGCGGAAGCTGCTCAGCGAGGATGAGGCGCAGTCGCTGATCAAGCAGGCCGAAGACGAAGCCTATGTGTCGCGGCAGGCCTCCAAGGACGCGACCAGCAAGGCGGATGAAGCCGCGAAGGCGGCGACCGCGGCCGCGGCGGCGGCCAATCCGCCCGGCACCAAGCACGTGACCTACGTGCCGGAGATCGTGAAGCGGCAATTGCGCGAGGACATCAAGAAAGAGGTGATGGCGAAGGCCGAGAAGGAGAACTGGGCCTCGCCCGGCATGTATCCGGAATGGGCGCAGCGCATCCGCTTCTACGGCGACGTGCGCGCCCGCTATCACGGCAGCTTCTTCCCGACCGG
>NZ_JAQMIL010000205.1:0-636 GCF_029990105.1 Bradyrhizobium sp. Arg237L
GCGCCGAAATCGAGCCGCGGCACCAGCGTGATCACCTTCTCCGGACAGGTCGACTTGCACAGGCCGCACTGGACGCAGGCATCCTCGACGAAGCGCAGCATCGGCCGTTCGGGATCGTCGCGCAAGGCGCTGGTCGGGCATGCCGAGACGCAGGACAGGCACAGGGTGCAGCCGGACGCATCGACTTCGACGGCGCCGAACGGTGCGCCCACGGGCAGCGCGATGATATCGGCAGGCGCCGGCGCTGAGCGATGCAATTCGCCGAGCGCAAAACGCAGCACGTCGCGTTTCTTTCCCGTGGCCCGGAAACTCGCCGGTCGCGGCGCCGGCGGCAATGACGGCACCGCGCGCAGCGTCTCGAGCAGCGTATCCGGATCGTCGGTCTCGACGGTGGCGATTCGGTCCGTGCCGAAGCCGAGCCCGGCCAGGATCGGATCGGCGATTGCCATCGTCCGCGTTAGGCCCGCAACGTCATGGCGCGGTTTCGCCCGCAGCAGGAAACGCATCGCGGACGCGCCATAGGCGAAGGCGGCGGCGATGCTCTCGAGCCCGATCTGTGTGACTTCGTTGACCGCGAACGGCAGCACGTTGGCCGGCAGTCCATCGCCGAACCGCGCCAGCGCGTCGATCAGCGGC
>NZ_JAQMIL010000206.1:0-623 GCF_029990105.1 Bradyrhizobium sp. Arg237L
ATGAAGACGTCCGATCCAGCCGCGTTCCGCTCCGGCCGGCACTTTGCCGCCTGGCTCGGCCTCACACCAAAGGACCATTCCACCGGCGGCAAGACCAGGCTCGGCAAGATCACGCGGGCCGGCGACGAGGACCTGCGCCGCCTGCTGGTGGTCGGGGCGACCGCGGTGATCCAGCAGGCGCGGCA
The DNA here is from genome assembly GCF_029990105.1 of Bradyrhizobium sp. Arg237L. Taxonomy (NCBI): domain Bacteria; kingdom Pseudomonadati; phylum Pseudomonadota; class Alphaproteobacteria; order Hyphomicrobiales; family Nitrobacteraceae; genus Bradyrhizobium; species Bradyrhizobium sp. Arg237L. Next base: position 186 of record NZ_JAQMIL010000206.1, read on the forward strand.
CGGCCGTGGCCATCCCTGGGGCTGGCTGGTCGCGCTGCTCAAGCGCAAGCCGCCCAAGCTGGCCGCCGTGGCGCTCGCCAACAAGGTGGCCCGCATCGCCTGGAAGCTGATGGTGACCGGCGAGAGCTACGACGCGGCGCGGATGAATGCCATGCCGGCAACCGCCGCCTGACAAAGATTGGCCGACCGGCGGGCTCGCGCGCCGGCCGACCCGGAAGCTGCAAGAGCAGATGGAGCGATCGATCAATCAACGAGGCGAGACAGTCCGTGGGACCCATTGGCCGCCAGCAGGTCGCCAGGTTGTTTGGAGCCCGCCTCGCGCATCCCATCTTGGCCAGCGATCATCCGATCGCATCAAACAGGCCGGACATATGGATGCAAGCGATCCGATCACCTCAAAAGCTCTTGTGCCACGGGGGCCGTCCACATATGGGTCCC
>NZ_JAQMIL010000207.1:0-581 GCF_029990105.1 Bradyrhizobium sp. Arg237L
GAAACCCGGGTATTCGTAACCTGATCGCTTCTTTACTCGGTCGCCTACATTGAACGGTGCGTTAATTCCCCGTGGCCGCCTCAGTTGGCGGCCTCTTTCATATCAGGCCAAGCCGGGAATGTCGCCTGTTGGCCCATTGCGACAGATTTGATCTGTCGCGATGTGGTCCGCTCTCAGAGGCAAACCGCACTCGATTCGCTCGCCGCAAGTATTACGGCTTTTGACCCTTTGCGGACTTTGCCTTAGGCCGCCTCGGATGCGGGCGCCGCTCGCATCTCGCGCAGTCTGCGTCTGGAACCGAAACATTTTCCAGCCTGACTGATTACTCCCGGGGCTTCGCAAGATGCGAGGCATTCATGAACCCTCTCTCGGCGAGCGACGTGTTCCTTACGGTCACGATCATGTCCATCACTTTCCTGATCGAGGTCGGCTTTTTCATCTTGATTGGAATGTTCTGAAGGGAGCGTGCGCTCTGGGCAGCTCGCAGCCGATACGACGATCTAGTCCTCCGGGAACTTGATGGTTGAGACCGGCCATCTTCCATCATGACCTTCGATCGAAATCCGAAGCCCGTGCAGTTC
>NZ_JAQMIL010000208.1:0-564 GCF_029990105.1 Bradyrhizobium sp. Arg237L
CACTATCCCCCTCAACCATCCATCCCCCTTTGGCGCGATATAGCCACGGGTATTCCGTGCCAGCGGGCCACCGGCTTACCATCACAGCGGGCCAGCTTGGCATCGAGCTTGATGGTAAGATTCCCGCGGATAGCGAGGGACAGGCTGAAATCTGCTTCAAGAACATTGAGGCCATCTTGGCGGAAGACGGAATGACAATGGCTAACGTCGTCCGCCTGAGCGTGTACGTTACAGCACGCGAGCATATGGAGGGCTACCGACGGGCGCGCGACCGGCGATTTCCGGGTGCGCCGCCAACGACCACGCTGATCATGGTGGCCGGATTGGTCCGGCCGGAGTTCGTGATCGAGATTGAGGCGATTGCAGCAGCCGCTCCTTAGCGGAGTAACCCACCATACGGAGCGGGAGCTCTGGGCGCCATTCTATTAAAGTGACATGGTACGTTCGCTCTGAGTCATCGAGCCGTCAGCTTCGGGTCCGGAAGCAGTCAGCAAGCCGAGCAAAGTCATCTGCGAAGCTGTAAGGCGGACCAGTTCATTGTGCCGTAAGCTCGATTATGCCGAA
>NZ_JAQMIL010000209.1:0-559 GCF_029990105.1 Bradyrhizobium sp. Arg237L
GGCCCAGGCCGTGTGAAAATGGTGCAACTTGGAGCGCACTGGCGCATTTCGTGGCCGCCGAGCTTCTAATTCGGTGGAATCGACCTCCTGTCATCTCAGTGGCAGCCTGGAGCTTCAGGTAGGCGCTGATTTGGTCGCGCAATGGCCGGCCTCAGGCCCGCATGGCTTCCAGCAATCCGCCCACGCCCACGATCATCATCACGCGCTTCAGGTTGTAGGCGAGCACGTTGAGCGCCATCTCGGTGGCCACCTTCGGCAGCTTTTTTGTAAGAAAGTGCGTTGCTCCCATCCAACACTTCATCGTGCCGAACGGATGCTCCGCTGTCTGGCGGCGGACAGCCATTGCATTGGGGTTGTGGTCGAGCCTCGCCTGAACTTTCTCCAGAACGGCCTCGTGCTCCCAGCGTGAGATGCGGCGCTCGGGGGCTGTCGTGCACTGGGCTTTTAGCGCGCAGGTCTTGCAGGTGCTTGTCCAATAGCGGCGCAGGGTCTTTCCGTCCTCTACGTTCGTATAGTGATAAGTTAGCCGCTCGCCGGCGGGACAGCGATAAACATCGTC
>NZ_JAQMIL010000210.1:0-554 GCF_029990105.1 Bradyrhizobium sp. Arg237L
GGTCAGGAGCGCAGCTTTCTGGAGCGCTACGTGGTGACCGAAGAGATGTGTGTAGCCAACGCGCCGGTTCGTCCGTTCTTCGTCGCTGACCGGCAGAGCGGCCCGACGCTGATCCGCTACGCATCGGAGCAAATCAAGCAGTCCATCCTACCCCGGATCATCCGCGGCGAGGCCAGCTTCTGTATCGGCATGAGCGAGCCCGGTTCGGGATCGGACCTGTTTGCGGCCAAATCCAAGGCCACCAAGACCGATGGCGGCTGGCTGATCAACGGCACCAAAATCTGGACCAGCAACGCCAACGTGTCCGACTACATGATCGGCCTATTCCGGACGTCGGCGCCCACCAAGGAAAACAGGCGGCATGGCCTGACGTCGTTCCTGGTGGATATGAAGACGCCAGGCATCACCTGCAACGTCATTCGCCAGATGTCTGGGCAGCGCGAGTTCAACGAGGTGGTGTTTCAGAATGCGTTCGTTCCTGAAGGCAACCTGCTTGGTGAGATCGACGGCGCCTGGAAGCAGGCAACCAGCGAACTCGCCTACGAGCGCAGCGG
>NZ_JAQMIL010000211.1:0-548 GCF_029990105.1 Bradyrhizobium sp. Arg237L
ACGCCGCCACCTCCGCCGCCTCCGCCACCTCCGCCGCCCGAGCAGAAGATGATCGAGCAGCCGAAGATGGCGGAGCCCGAGTTCAAGGAAGACAAGCCGATCGAGAAGCCGCAGGACGAGCCGGTCAAGGACGCGAAGAACGACGAGCCACCGGGGCCGCTGTCGCTTGACGCCCAGGCGACCGGACCAGGCGATCTCTTCAATCTTGGCGGCAAGCCGGGTGGCAATCCTTATGGTGGTGGCGGCGGTGGTGGCAGCCGTTGGGGCTGGTACACGACCATCGTCATTGCGCAGATGCAAGAGGCGCTCGGGTCCAATCCGAGGACACGCAAGATGACCGGGCAGCTTCAGGTGAAGCTCTGGGCCGACAGCACCGGCCGCATCAACCGGGTTCTGCTGGTGCCATCGACCGGAGATGCTGAACTCGATGCAGTGATCACCAACGACGTGCTGGGCCGTCTGACGCTGCGCCAGCCACCGCCGAAGGACATGCCGATGCCGATGGTGACGCGCCTAACGGCGCGTCGGCCGAGCTAACGCGACTCTGA
>NZ_JAQMIL010000212.1:0-543 GCF_029990105.1 Bradyrhizobium sp. Arg237L
CTTCTCGACGCAGCGGCCGCGCAACGAGCAGCCATCGCAGACCGCCTTGCGGCTGACATAGCGGCTCTCGATGCGGCCACCATTGGTCTTGGGGCTTGGCGTCCGTGTCAGAAGCTCGCCCGCCGGGCAGCGATACGCGTCAGCGTCAGCCACATAGCTGAACTCCGCGTGGCTGAAGCGCCCCTGCGCCTTGAGCCTGTCCGTGCGCCTGGCTTGCGGAACATAGGCGACGATCCCGTCGTCCTCGCAAGCCTTCAACTGCGCCCCGTTGTAGTAGCCGGTATCGGCCAGGGCCTGCAGCGTCTCGACGCCCAAGGCCTCTTTTGCCGCCAGCGCCATCGGATGGAGCTGGCCGCTGTCGTTGCCATCATTGACGACGGCGTCGGCGGCGATGAGTTTGTGCTTGGCGTCGACGGCGATCTGCGCGTTGTAGCCGGCAACGCGCTGGCCGCTCTTTGCGAGCAGCCGGGCATCGGCGTCCGTCGTCGACAACTGCGTCTGGCCGCTCCGTGCCAGCTCGGTGAGGTCGGCTTTGACCCGCGC
>NZ_JAQMIL010000213.1:0-543 GCF_029990105.1 Bradyrhizobium sp. Arg237L
GCGCGGGTCAAAGCCGACCTCACCGAGCTGGCACGGAGCGGCCAGACGCAGTTGTCGACGACGGACGCCGACGCCCGGCTGCTCGCAAAGAGCGGCCAGCGCGTTGCCGGCTACAACGTGCAGATCGCCGTCGACGCCAAGCACAAACTCATCGTCGCCAGCGACGTCGTCAATGATGGCAACGACAGCGGCCAGCTCCATCCGACGGCGATGGCGGCAAAGGAGGTCCTGGGCGTCGAGACGCTGCAGGCGCTGGCCGATACCGGCTACTACAACGGGGCGCAGTTGAAGGCTTGCGAGGACGCCGGGATCATCGCCTATGTTCCGCAAGCCAAGCGCACGGACAGGCTGACGGCGCAGGGGCGCTTCAGCCACGCGGAGTTCAGCTATGTGGCTGACGCCGACGCGTATCGCTGCCCGGCGGGCGAGCTTCTGACACCGACGCCAAGCCTCAAGACCAATGGGAGCCGGCTCGAGAGCCGCTATGTCAGCCGCAAGGCGGTCTGCGATGGCTGCTCGTTGCGCGGCCGCTGCGTCGAGAAG
>NZ_JAQMIL010000214.1:0-535 GCF_029990105.1 Bradyrhizobium sp. Arg237L
TGGAGACGCGCGTCTTCGGGCGCGACCAGAGCGTGCGCGGGCGTCTGCGGGTGACGCTGGCGCCGCCGCTCGCGACACACCTGCTCATGCCGGACTTCGCGGATTTCGCGCGTCTGCATCCGGACATCGAGATGGAAATCCTGTCGTTCGGCGAGCTGGCAAATCTGACCAACCGGGAGGCCGACGTGGCGATCCGCGTCGTCTACGACCGCAAAACCCTGCCGCTCAATCTTCACGGCCTGAAGGGACCGGAGCTGTTCGGCGGCGTCTACATGTCCCGCGATCGACTGGCCGCGTGGCGTGCGGGCGCGCCTGATCCCATCCGCTGGATCGTCATCAGCATTCATGGAATTCCGGATTGGGCCAGCGAGGGTGAGGTTCGTACCACGGGGGTTCCATTCAGGACCAGTGACGCCGGGGCGCAGATCGTTGCTGTACGGCACGGACTCGGGATCACGACACTGCCGTGCTTCGTCGGCGATGCCGACCCGCTGCTGGTGAGGGTGCCGGGCACCGACCTGCACATGTACGGAAC
>NZ_JAQMIL010000215.1:0-515 GCF_029990105.1 Bradyrhizobium sp. Arg237L
GTGCTTTTTGTTGCACGGGACCCATGGGTGCAACCGGCACCCGGCTTTCCCTGCGCCCTCTATTCGATGAGAGGGTGGAACGAACGCAAACCTCGGGCGCAATGCGCCGCGAGAATGCGAGCGCACATCCCGCCATCATACTCCATCGTCATGCCCCGCGAAGGCGGGGCATCCAGTACTCCGCGGCGTCTCAACTTAAGCTCAGCCGCTTCTGGAATACTGGATCGTCCGCCTTCGCGGACGATGACAGCGGAGAGCTGTTTGACATTTGAATCAGAACTCTCCCCGTCATTGCGAGCAAAGCGAAGCAATCCATGCTTCCGCAAGCGGTGAAATGGGTTGCTTCGCTCCGCTCACAATGACGCCGTCGTCCTGGCGAAGGCCAGGACCCATAACCACAGGCCGTTGTCGTGTGCTCCGCTGCAACCGCTTGCTCGTGCCACAACACCTCCCTGTGGTTGATGGGGTGGACGGCCCCCTACGGCATCAGTTGTGCCAGAATGAGGTTGTCGAAA
>NZ_JAQMIL010000216.1:0-515 GCF_029990105.1 Bradyrhizobium sp. Arg237L
GCGTAGCCGCGGATCGCATTGCTCAGCTGGGTGCGCCGGGCGATCAGTCCGTCGCGGATCCCCGTCAGCATCAGCGCGGCCTGTTGCTCGGCCGTCTTGACCGGCACAAAGCGCATGCGCGGCCGCCCCATGGCTTCACACAATCCTTCCGCATCCCGCCCGTCGTTCTTGTTCCGCTGCACGTAGGGCTTCACCAGTTGCGGGGCCATCAGCTTCACCTCGTGGCCGAGCTTGGAAAGCTCCCGCGCCCAATATTGCGAAGCCCCGCAAGCCTCCATCCCGATCACCGTCGGCGGCAACTTGGCGAAATACTCCAGCACCTGCTTGCGCGACAGCCGCTTGCGCAACACCACCTTCTCGGCCGCATCAACCCCATGCAACTGAAAAATATGCTTCGACGTATCCATTCCAATGCGGATAATCTGCGTCACGGACGGCTCCCTCGTTTGAGATTTCGACAACCTCATTCTGGCACAACTGATGCCGTAGGGGGCCGTCCACCCCATCAACCACAG
>NZ_JAQMIL010000217.1:0-512 GCF_029990105.1 Bradyrhizobium sp. Arg237L
TGGTGTAGCTGAAGGTGTCGGTCACCGTGTTCGTCGACAGCCGCAACGCCTGCACGGCGGAATCATTCTCGTTGATGGTATAGGTGAACGTACCGTTGGCGCTGAGTACGAGGCTGCCGTGCGCGCCGGCGAGCGCGGTGCCGAGCGTGCCCGCTGTCGCACCAAAACTGACCGCGGTGACGGTCTTGGTGTCGCCGGTGTCAGGATCGGTATCGTTGGTGAGGACGTTGCCGGTGGCAGGCGAGCCGCCTGAACCGTTGGCGACGCCACCTTTCTCGGTCGCGTTGGCGACGTCAGCGACAGCCGTCGGCGCGGTGTCCGATGGGCCGCCCGACACTGCGATATTGAAGGTCTCGCTGGTGGCGGCGCCCGCAAGGTCGGTAGCTGTCACCTTGATGCTGGCGGTGCCGACATTTGCGGCCGCCGGTGTGCCGCTGAATGTGCGTGTGGACGCGTTGAATGAGAGCCAGGTGGGCAGGGCGGTGCCATCGGCGGACGTGGCCGCATAGGTC
>NZ_JAQMIL010000218.1:0-511 GCF_029990105.1 Bradyrhizobium sp. Arg237L
GGCCCGCGTCGCTTCACCATGTACTTGGCGACGCTGGACTGCGCGACCTCGAACCCGAGCTTGAGCAGTTCGCCGTGGATGCGTGGCGTTCCCCAAAGCGGATTTTCGACGCTGATCCGCCGGATCAACGCGCGCAGCCTCGTGTCGATCGGCGGCCGCCCTCCGATCGGGCGCGACTTCCAACGCCAATAGCCGCGAAAGCCGGCCCGGTGCCAACGCACGACCGTCTCAGGCCGGATGATCGTGAGGACCTGCAAGATCGATGGAAACCAGCGATACAGTTGAATGAAGAACCAGCGATCATCGTTGGTGAGCCGGACGCGACCCTGCAGCTTACGCCTCAAGACAATCAACTGATGTCTGAGCGCCGCATTCTCTGCTTCAAGTCGGCTCTTCGACTTGAGAGGCGAAGCCAAGACGGCCAGTACGAAACAGAGCAGCCCGATCATTCCGCCAGCTTAGGCGATTCCATTACATCATCAACTCGGATAAGGTTTTCGGTACACACAGG
>NZ_JAQMIL010000219.1:0-508 GCF_029990105.1 Bradyrhizobium sp. Arg237L
GCTTTGAACTTGCTGCCATCGATGGCGACGCTCGTCGTCGCGAGAAGGCCCATTTCACGGCAGAGTTCGACGAAACGCGCACATACCTTGCGTAGTGCCTGGCCGTTGTTCTTGCGGAAGTCCGCGATCGTCTTGTGATCAGGAGCGAGACGACCCAGCAGCCACATCACCTCGACATTGCGTCCGGCCTCCCGTTCCAGCCGCCGGCTGGACTGCACCCGGTTCAGATAGCCATAGATGTAAAGCTTGAGGAGCACCGAGGGGTGGTACGACGGCCGGCCAGTCGCCGCCGGCTCCACACCCTCAAAACTCATCTCAGCCAAATCGAGCGCATCGACAAAAGCGTCGATCACGCGAACAGGGTTGCTTCGTCAATGAAATCATCGAGGCATTCGGGCAACAGCCTCCACTGCCCACGATCTGCCTCTTCAACGAAGCGCCTCATCAATTCCCCCGCAGAATCACGAGAGAACCATAACAGTGGCGCAGCGTTTTTACACAGCCAGGG
>NZ_JAQMIL010000220.1:0-494 GCF_029990105.1 Bradyrhizobium sp. Arg237L
CGTGCTTTTTGTTGCACGGGACCCATGGGTGCAACCGGCACCCGGCTTTCCCTGCGCCCTCTGATTTCGAGGAGGGGCAAGAATGAAGCAAACCTCGGGCGGAGTACGCCGCGAGAATGCGGACGCGCATCCGCTATTTGAATCAGACGTAGGATGGGTAGAGCGAAGCGAAACCCATCATGGCGCCGCTTGCTCCGAAGCCGATGGGTTTCGCTTCGCTCTACCCATCCTACGGTCCGGCTGTTTGAAAATGTGAATCAGGACCCATCCCCTGCACTCGCAATGACGACAGTGGAGAGAGTGTGCGACACAACGCTTTTCCGGAGCCGATTGATGCGCCCTCTCCCCTTGTGGGAGAGGGCTACTCCGGCGCCCACAACGAACTCACTTGGGTGAGGGGTCTCTCTCAACCAGCACCGTCGGCCGCGGAGACAACCCCTTGTATCTGCACGGGCATGATTTGTGCGATGGAAGCGATTTAGCGTCTTGGCCGG
>NZ_JAQMIL010000221.1:0-491 GCF_029990105.1 Bradyrhizobium sp. Arg237L
CGCGTCGTGGTGCGGAACGGCGCGGCGGCTGGCCCGCCGGGGTCTTGCGGATCGGGCGCCACAAGACCGGAACGTCCGGCGGCCAGGTCGGCGGCGAAGCGGGCCTCGATCCGCAGCACCGGCGCACGGGCGTCGTCGCCAAGCCGGTCGTTGATGGGCAGATGCGCCAGCGTCAGCCGCGCATCCGCGATCAGCAGCCGCAGATGGCGCAGCATCTCCGCGCCCTGCGCCAGCACATCGTCAAACCGGATCATGCTGCCGAGCAACAGATCGGTTTCGAGTTCGAACTGGACGCGATGCCCATCGACCGTGGCCGGCACCACCTTGCGGATCTGCCAATAGGTCACCTCGCCGATGCGCGCGTCAGGGCCGTTGAGCTCCAGGCTGCAGCGGATCCCCACACGGGTCAGGCCGTCGCCATCGCGCGCGAGCTGATCGCCGAACTGCAGCGAGACCCGGCACCCGGCCGGCAGCACATGCCGCCGCCAGGT
>NZ_JAQMIL010000222.1:0-491 GCF_029990105.1 Bradyrhizobium sp. Arg237L
CGCGTCGTGGTGCGGAACGGCGCGGCGGCTGGCCCGCCGGGGTCTTGCGGATCGGGCGCCACAAGACCGGAGCGTCCGGCGGCCAGGTCGGCGGCGAAGCGGGCCTCGATCCGCAGCACCGGCGCACGGGCCTCCTCGCCGAGCCGGTCGTTGACCGGCAGATGCGCCAGCGTCAGCCGCGCGTCCGCGATCAACAGCCGCAGATGGCGCAGCATCTCCGCCCCCTGCGTCAGCACATCGTCAAACCGGATCATGCTGCCGAGCAACAGATCGGTTTCGAGTTCGAAATGGACGCGATGCCCATCGACCGTGGCCGGCACCACCTTGCGGATCTGCCAATAGGTCACCTCGCCGATCCGCGCGTCAGGGCCGTTGAGCTCCAGGCTGCAGCGGATCCCCACACGGGTCAGGCCGTCGCCGTCGCGCGCGAGCTGATCGCCGAACTGCAGCGAGACCCGGCACCCGGCCGGCAGCACATGCCGCCGCCAGGT
>NZ_JAQMIL010000223.1:0-486 GCF_029990105.1 Bradyrhizobium sp. Arg237L
GTCGGCAGGTGTCTCACCTTAATAGACCGACGTTCCTTTTTGCCGGTGCTTTTTGCGTTCGCAATCGCTGGTCGTGCGCGCCAGTACGACCGAATAATCTTTGCAATGACCAGGGAGTAACGTCATGAAGACGCGCTATTCAGTAACATTGGCGATGCTTGCGGGCTTCGGGCTCGGTGCGATAGCGGTTCAAGGACTTAATGCCCAGGCTACGCCGCCAGTATATCAAGTCGTTGAAATTGAGCCCTCGGACATGGAGACCTACCTGAAGGACTACGTCCCGAAGGCTCAGGCCGCTATCAAATCCGCCGGCGGCAAATTCCTCGCCGCTGGAGGCAAAACCACAACCATCGAAGGAGAGCCGCCGAAACCGCGCATTGTTATCCAACAGTGGGACAGTGTTGAAAAAATCAAAGCTTATCGCGATTCAGCGGCGTTCAAAGAACTCCTACCACTCCGCAACAAACTCGCGAAGTTCCGCAGCTT
>NZ_JAQMIL010000224.1:0-474 GCF_029990105.1 Bradyrhizobium sp. Arg237L
CCACTTCTTGGCCGCGACCTCCTGCAGCACCAGGCGGTTGGCGAGCATCAACCGCACCGCCTGGCTGAGCAGATTCGGATCCTGCCCGAACGCGGCGCGCTCGCGCGGCCCGAGCGCGGCGACATAGGCTCGGATCTGGTCCGCCGAGATGTTGGTGGTGCCGACCCGGGCGATCACGTCGTCACCGGACTTGGCCGGTGCCGCGCCCTGCGTCGTCGCCGCCTGCTGCGGGGCCGCCGCTGCGGGGGCCGCGGGCTTCGGCTTGGCGACGGCCTGGGCGGGCCGCTGCGGCGCCGGCGGCGGAGCCGTCTGGGCGGCGGCGGCCAGCGGGAGACCGGCGAGCGCCGTCGCCAGGAGCGACACGCGCAGGGACCGGATCGGGAGTGCGCCGCGGAGAGGAGAGCGTGTCATGGTACTGCCTTCTGGTCGAGGATCTTGTCGCCGCTGTCCTGGATGTTGTTCTGGATTTCCACC
>NZ_JAQMIL010000225.1:0-458 GCF_029990105.1 Bradyrhizobium sp. Arg237L
CTGGTGAGATAGCGCCACAGCGCCACGATCAGCTTGCGCGCCAGGGCGACGATGGCGACGCGCTTGGCGCGTTTGCCGGCGTTCTCCGTGCGGGTGCGGAACCAGCGGCTGAGCGCGCTGTCCGGCTGATGGCGCAGCCAGAGCCAGGCCAGTTCGATCGTCTTGTGGCGGGCGCGGCGGTTGCCGGCCTTGCTGATCCCCTGCTCGCGGTCGATGCCGCCGCTTTGCCAGGGACTGGGCGCCAAGCCGCAGTAGCTCGCGACCTCGCGCCGGTTGCGGAAGTCCTTGTAGAACACCTCCTGCACCAGCGTCGTGGCAAACGCCGGGCCAAGCGCCTTGAGTTGCTGCAACTGATCCCGTCGCTTCGCCATCGGTGCGGGCTGCGCAGCGGCCTGGGCCTGCTCCAGCGCCTTGAGCTGGTCACGCACCAGCATCAGCCGGGCATGCTCGCGCTTCAC
>NZ_JAQMIL010000226.1:0-455 GCF_029990105.1 Bradyrhizobium sp. Arg237L
ACCCGAGGCGTCGATTCCGCGCCATTAATGATCTTGCTGTTTAACAACCCTTTAGCCTTCAAAAGGCGACTAAGATTTTCGAGCATGCATTGGTCAGACTTACGCCTCGTGAGTTCGGCAAATCTGCTTTGTGCAGCCAGGAACAGGAACGGATCGACCACGGCTTCGAATGCGTTAGCCGAACGAATCCATATTTCTGGAGGGTTCTTCGTCGCTTTCGACTTCAGCTTGCTGGAAGTGCGATTGTAGACATTGTGCCCCATGTACTTCTCATTGCAGAGCATTTTCGAGATTGTATTGCGATTCCAAGCGCGGCCGTAATGGTTGACGCTCCCCTCCTCATTCAATTCCTTCGCTATCTCAATTTCGTTCTTTCCTTCGACCGCGAACGACCTGAACATGCGTCTAACGACATCCACTTCATCTGCTGGTCCTGGCTTAAGAATGACACGATC
>NZ_JAQMIL010000227.1:0-452 GCF_029990105.1 Bradyrhizobium sp. Arg237L
CGCACCAGCATCAGCCGGGCATGCTCGCGCTTCACTTCGGCCAGAAGCTGCGGCGGCAACGGCTGCCCTTGCCAGTCCCGCTGCTGCTCCAGCCAGGCGAGCCAGTTGCGCCGTCGCAGGGCCCCGACCGCCAGACCCAGCAGACGCAGCAGCGCCTTGATCCGGTTGGTATGGGCGGTCTGCTCCGTCACCAGTCGCTCGCGCTCGCGGCTGGCCCGCCGGGCGTCCTCTTCGGCCACGCTCGGCACCCGGACGATCCGCACCACCCGCGGCTCGCCCCGCAAATAGGCCATCAAGGTGCGCAGCAGAAGCTCGCCGTCGATCCGGTCTGTCTTCGCCCGACGCGACCGTTGCTCCACCGCGATGCTCGCCGGGTCGAACACGAAGTTCGTGATCCCAGCCGCTTCCAGCAGCCGGTGCAGCCAGAAGCCGTCATAGCCGGCCTCGTAGCA
>NZ_JAQMIL010000228.1:0-448 GCF_029990105.1 Bradyrhizobium sp. Arg237L
TCGAGAGCCGCTATGTCAGCCGCAAGGCGGTCTGCGATGGCTGCTCGTTGCGCGGCCGCTGCGTCGAGAAGGGCTCGCAAACGCGCACGATCTATCGCTGGGTGCATGAAGACGTCATCGAACGTCACCAGGCGCGGATGCGCAACGCCGATAGCCCGATGCGCCGACGCGGCAGCCTGGTCGAACACCCCTTCGGCACGCTCAAATGCCGCGCCGGCTATCGCCACTTCCTGGTGCGCGGCCTCGACAAGGTCCGCGGCGAATGGAGCCTGATGGTCCTCTGCTACAACTTCAGCCGGCTGCTGAACATCCTCGGCTTCGATGGCTTCGTCGCCTGCCTGGCGAGCAGACAGGCGGCCAGCTTGGCCTCGATCTGCATTTTGCGCGCCGTCGCGGCCATCGCAGGTCTCGCTACGGTCCTCATAGGCGACTTTCGCCGCCGCCTGCA
>NZ_JAQMIL010000229.1:0-447 GCF_029990105.1 Bradyrhizobium sp. Arg237L
TCGCGCGCGAGCTGATCGCCGAACTGCAGCGAGACCCGGCACCCGGCCGGCAGCACATGCCGCCGCCAGGTCGCGAGCACGGCGCCGCGATAGCCGCAGATCCCGAGCAGCGCCTGAAGCTCGCCGGCGGTCAGCATCCAGTCCGGCGCCGGTTCGGCGATGGGCGGCACGGCGGCCATCGCGCGATTACCTCGCCGCCGGGGTCGGGCCGCCGAGCAGGCCCGACAGCGCGAGCTCGTTGATGACGGGCGGATTCTGCTTCAACAGTTCGGCGATGTAGGCACGCCGCAGCATCGCCGCGCGCTCGCTGCGCATCTGCTGGACCAGCAATTCGCGCACCTCCGGCAAGGTCCGGGTGTAGGAGGCCTTGGTGTCGGTGAGCTTGATGATGTGCCAGCCGTCGTCGAGCTTGATCGGCTCGGCGATCGCATTCTTGGCGAGCGCCAT
>NZ_JAQMIL010000230.1:0-435 GCF_029990105.1 Bradyrhizobium sp. Arg237L
GCTTATCGCGATTCAGCGGCGTTCAAAGAACTCCTACCACTCCGCAACAAACTCGCGAAGTTCCGCAGCTTTGCCGTCGAGGGGCTACCGCAATAACTGGCAATCGGCGTCCAAGATTGAAGGCCGCCTTAGCTGGCGGCCTTCTTCATCACAGAGGCGTTTGAGTTACCGCAGCTTTGCTGCACGTCTCTTCTGGGTCAAACTGAGAAGAACCTAGTGTGAGCCCAAGTTTTCCGCTTTGCCCTCGAATGCGGACATTCATCACGGCATGTCTCAGACGGGGCCATCAGCCGACATGATTGCTTCTGAATCTAGAAGCCCGGGCCTCGGAGCAGCACCGGTCGAGGTCTTGAGATCAATCCGGCCGCCGGGGGCCGAGCAACCACCCGATCTCTGAGCGGAACGCAACCCTCTCTCCGGCGTCGGAGACTGGAC
>NZ_JAQMIL010000231.1:0-434 GCF_029990105.1 Bradyrhizobium sp. Arg237L
GTCGAACTCTGCCGTGAAATGGGCCTTCTCGCGACGACGAGCGTCGCCATCGATGGCAGCAAGTTCAAAGCGGTGAACAACCGGGACAAAAACTTCACGCGCGCGAAGGTGGAACGGCGGCGTGCCCAGCTGGAGGAGAGCGTCGCGCGCTATCTGAGCCAACTTGACACCGCCGACCGACAGGAGCCGACGGAGGCGCTGGCTGCGAAAGTGACAAGGCTCAGCGAGAAGCTGACGAAGCTGAAGGAGGAAATGGGCAAGCTTGCTGTATACGAGACGCAGATGCTTGCTTCGCCCGATCAGCAGATCTCTCTGACCGATCCTGACAGTCGTTCGATGGCAACGAGCGGCCGCGGCTCCGGTGTCGTCGGCTACAACGTACAGATCGCCGTGGACACCGAGCACCATCTGATTGTGACGCATGAGGTGACGAA
>NZ_JAQMIL010000232.1:0-434 GCF_029990105.1 Bradyrhizobium sp. Arg237L
TTCGTCACCTCATGCGTCACAATCAGATGGTGCTCGGTGTCCACGGCGATCTGTACGTTGTAGCCGACGACGCCGGAGCCCCGGCCGCTCGTCGCCATCGAGCAGCTGTCGGGATCGGTCAGGGAGATTTGCTGATCGGGCGACGCAAGCATCTGCTTCTCGTAGACAGCAAGCTTGCCCGTTTCCTCCTTCAGCTTCGACAGCTTATCGGTAAGTCTTGTTACCTTCGCGGCCAGCGCTTCCGTCGGCTCCTGTCGGTCGGCCGTGTCAAGTTGGCTCAGATAGCGCGCGACGCTCTCCTCCAGCTGCGCACGCCGCCGTTCCACCTTCGCGCGCGTGAAGTTCTTGTCCCGGTTGTTCACGGCTTTGAACTTGCTGCCATCGATGGCGACGCTCGTCGTCGCGAGAAGGCCCATTTCACGGCAGAGTTCGAC
>NZ_JAQMIL010000233.1:0-429 GCF_029990105.1 Bradyrhizobium sp. Arg237L
GATGCCTCCGACGTAGGACACGAGAGACGGACCGTGGCTGAAGAGCACAATGTTTTCCTTCGCTGGGCGCGGCTGAAGCAGGCCGCGAAAGAGCGCCGGGATGCGGAAGCGGCTCCGATAGACAGTGAAGCGGCAGCGCCACCTGCGACTGAGGCGGCGAGCGATGAGCCGTTCGACCTCACAAGCCTGCCGTCAATCGAATCGATCACCGCCAATGCGGACATTGCGGCGTTCCTGCGCGCCGGCGTGCCGGCCGAATTGACCCGCGCGGCGTTGCGCCGGGCCTGGACCAGCGATCCCGCCATTCGCGACTTCATCGGCATCGCGGAGAACCAGTGGGACTTCAACGATCCGAACGCAATTCCGGGGTTCGGTCCGCTCGATCCGGCGGAAAACGCCGCCGACCTTCTCGCGCAGGTCTCAAGGCGG
>NZ_JAQMIL010000234.1:0-425 GCF_029990105.1 Bradyrhizobium sp. Arg237L
TGGGGTCTGTTCCAGATTTCCGCCGCGGCGCATGAGGTCAATGCCTCCTACAATGTCCTGAACGCCCTTGGAGCGCCAGCGGGCGCCGTCGGCCTGCCAGGCGCGGCGCCGACCGGAGCATCCGAGCTTTCCGGACATCCCGACACCTCGTGGGGCGGCGCGGTGATGGCGGCGTTGCAGATCAAGAACATCCCGACCGGTCCCGGCGACGACATCAAGATGGACGCGAGCTATTCCAAGGGGGCGACGAAGTACGTCATCTCATCGGCTTCAACCTCGCCGAGCTTTGCCATCTTCGGCAGCGCCAGCGCCTTCGGCGCCTATCAGAGCATCGGGTTCGGTGCGACGACCGATGCCGTCTATCTGCCGGTCGCAGCCGGCGGCGACGGCTCGCTGCATCTGACGGAGGCCTTTGGCGTTCGCGG
>NZ_JAQMIL010000235.1:0-423 GCF_029990105.1 Bradyrhizobium sp. Arg237L
GCCTCGCCAAAACGCTTGCTGACCGTTGCCGGCATCTGGTCCCAGCCGGGGAGTGAGGGGGGTGAAAAGACCTCGTAGGTCATTCCACGTGGAATGGTAATGGTGATGAAATGCTGGTTCGGCGGCAGCGCGCCGCTGCCATGCACCAGCTTCTCGAGCAGAGCCGTGGAATAATGCTCGCTCGCATAAATCATCGGGCTGCCGATGGTGTTCCAGCGCCCGGGCGCGATCGTCGAGCCTGTCGCGTCGAAGATGGGATGAGCGCCGGCAGGGTCGCCAATGCGAAAACACGTTAGGCCGCGATCGAGAATCTGTGCCGTCACGCGGCCGTGCCGTATTTCAGACGGCCGAGAATATCGATGACCAACTCGGCCCCGAATTCGCTTTGGATGACGACGTCGATGGGCCGCTTGTCCTCGATCA
>NZ_JAQMIL010000236.1:0-417 GCF_029990105.1 Bradyrhizobium sp. Arg237L
AGCACGGCGGCCATGAGTTTGACAATGGCCCCGCGGGCGCTGACTTTCGGCATCAGCGCCTCCAGTCCAATTTGCCGGCCTTATTGACGTTCCTATAGACCGCGCAGCCGCTCTGCGCCCAACCCTCGCCGGCGACATAAGGCGATGGCCGGCCTTGGTTACGATTGTGCTCTGCGACGCTGATGCTGACCAATGCGCGTCCTCTCCAACACCAAGCAAGAGCGCTTTGCACAGGAACTCGCCAGGGCAAAACGGCAGATGAGGCGTACCAACTGGCGGGCTGCCCAACCGGGGCAACGCTACCCCAAAAGCAAATCAAAGCATTTCTGATCGCGTTGCCGAGCTTCTGGAGCGCGGAACCAAGCGCGCCTGATTTTCGCACTTCTGAATGGGCCGCTCGGAGCCGTCAATGGCGGG
>NZ_JAQMIL010000237.1:0-411 GCF_029990105.1 Bradyrhizobium sp. Arg237L
AGCACGGCGGCCATGAGTTTGACAATGGCCCCGCGGGCGCTGACTTTCGGCATCAGCGCCTCCAGTCCAATGCGCCGGCCTTGTTGACGTTCCTATAGACCGCGCAGCCGCTCTGCGCCCAACCCTAGCCGGCGACATAAGGCGATGGCCGGCCTTGCTCTGCGACGCTGATGCTGACCAATGCGCGTCCTCACCAACACCAAACAAGAGCGCTTTGCACAGGAACTCGCCAAGGGCAAAATCGCAGATGAGGCGTACCAACTGGCGGGCTGCAAGCCCAACCGGGGCAACGCTACCCCAAAAAGCAAATCAAAGCATTTCTGATCACGTTGCCGAGCTCCTGGAGCGCGGAACCAAGCGCGCCTGATTTTCGCACTTCTGAATGGGCCGCTCGGAGCCGTCAATGGCGGG
>NZ_JAQMIL010000238.1:0-407 GCF_029990105.1 Bradyrhizobium sp. Arg237L
GCCGGCGTGATTGCGCCTGCAGGGCAGAGATCGAGGCAGCGGGTGCAGCCGATGCGTCCCGAGCGCGAATGCGCGCACAGCTTGGCGTCGAACGTGACATAGCGCGGCTTCTCGAAAGTGCCGACGAGATCGCGTGCCTTGAGCACGGCCTGCAGCATCGCCGCGGGGGAAGCGGGATCGGCGCGGAGATAGCCGTCGCGCAAATCCGCAGCCGGGAACAATGGCGCGCCGCCGGTCAGGTCGAGGATGATGTCGCAGTTCGATCGCGCATTGTTGCGGGAAGGGCCGAACAGCAGCGTGCTACGCGACGAGGGCGCGGCTTCGGCGAAATCGTCGACCGTAACCTCGAACGCGCCGAGATGGCCGCGCGCCGCGGTCACCTTTCCCTTCGCCACCGGGAATTCGTC
>NZ_JAQMIL010000239.1:0-404 GCF_029990105.1 Bradyrhizobium sp. Arg237L
CGACCACCAGGACGATTCCAAGCACCGCCATCAAGCCCAACACCGATTGCCAGGCGAAGATCGGCAGCAGCACCGCGATGAGCGCCGGCAACGCGGCCTTTCCGAGATCGCCGGAAAAGTTGTAGATGCCGAGCGGACGTCGCGCCGCCGTGCCATAGCTGTCGGTGACGAGCATCGAACCACGTGGGTGCTGGATGCTCGATCCGATACCGGCCACGACGAGGCCGACGCAAAGACCCGCGAAGCCGAACGGCAGCGCCATGATCAGCAAGCCCCCCGCCGCAGCGACGGTGGACAGGATTAGCGCCGCACGCGGCGACAAGCCGCGAACAACTCGGTCGGCCGGGATCTGCATGCCCCCCATCGTCCCGAAATACAGTGCGCGCACGACGGCGAGCGCCGCA
>NZ_JAQMIL010000240.1:0-404 GCF_029990105.1 Bradyrhizobium sp. Arg237L
GTGAGCTTGATGATGTGCCAGCCGTCGTCGAGCTTGATCGGCTCGGCGATCGCATTCTTGGCGAGCGCCATCACCTGGGTGCGGATTTCGGGCCTGATCTGGGTCTCCGCCAGCCAGCCGAGCTCGCCGCCATTCTTCTCACCGTTCTTGGCTTCGCTGGTCTCGTTGGCGAGCGCGGCAAAGTCGGCGCCAGGCGCCTTCAGCTTGCGCTGCAGCTCCTCGACGGTCTTCTTCGCCTTGTCCTCGGTCGCCTTGTCGGCGTCCTTGGCCAGCGGCACGAAAATCTGCGCCAGCTCGAACTGCCGCGGCATCAGGAACGAGGCGCGGTTGGCATCATAGACCTTCTGCAGGTCGTCCTCGCTCGGGAAGCTCGCCGGCGGGGTCGAGACCTGCTGCAGATAGAG
>NZ_JAQMIL010000241.1:0-404 GCF_029990105.1 Bradyrhizobium sp. Arg237L
GTGAGCTTGATGATGTGCCAGCCGTCGTCGAGCTTGATCGGCTCGGCGATCGCATTCTTGGCGAGCGCCATGACCTGGGTGCGGATTTCCGGCCGGATCTGGGTCTCCGCCAGCCAGCCGAGCTCGCCGCCGTTCTTCTCGCCGTTCTTGGCCTCGCTGGTCTCGTTGGCGAGCGCGGCAAAGTCGGCGCCCGGCGCCTTCAGCTTGCGCTGCAGCTCCTCGACCGCCTTCTTCGCCTTGTCCTCGGCCGCCTTGTCGGCGTCCTTGGCCACCGCCACGAAGATCTGCGCCAGCTCGAACTGCCGCGGCATCAGGAACGAGGCGCGGTTGGCGTCATAGACCTTCTGCAGGTCGTCCTCGCTCGGGAAGCTCGCCGGCGGGGTCGAGACCTGCTGCAGATAGAG
>NZ_JAQMIL010000242.1:0-403 GCF_029990105.1 Bradyrhizobium sp. Arg237L
TGCGGCGCTCGCCGTCGTGCGCGCACTGTATTTCGGGACGATGGGGGGCATGCAGATCCCGGCCGACCGAGCTGTTCGCGGCTTGTCGCCGCGCGCGGCGCTGATCCTGTCCACCGTCGCTGCGGCGGGGGGCTTGCTGATCATGGCGCTGCCGTTCGGCTTTGCGGGTCTTTGCGTCGGCCTCGTCGTGGCCGGCATCGGATCAAGCATCCAGCACCCACGTGGTTCGATGCTCGTGACCGACAGCTATGGCACGGCGTCGCGACGTCCGCTCGGCATCTACAACTTTTCCGGCGATCTCGGAAAAGCCGCGTTGCCGGCGCTTGTCGCGGGCTGCTGCCGATCTTCGCCTGGCAATCGGTGTTGGGCTTGATGGCGGTGCTTGGAATCGTCCTGGTGGTCG
>NZ_JAQMIL010000243.1:0-395 GCF_029990105.1 Bradyrhizobium sp. Arg237L
TTTGGTGTGAGGCCGAGCCAGGCGGCAAAGTGCCGGCCGGAGCGGAACGCGGCTGGATCGGACGTCTTCATTACCATCCTGGTCGCAATGATCGGGCCGATCGAGGGGATCTGCGCCAGGCGCCGACTGAGGGCATTGGCCCGGTGCCAGGCCAACAGCTTGGCCTCGATCTCCTTCAGCTCGGTCCCGAGCCTTGCGTATTCACGCCCCTGCACCACGAACAGCTCACGCGCCAGCTCCGGAAGATTCTCGTCCTGCGCAATCCGCCTCAACAGCGGCTCGATCTTGTCCACCCCCTTGGCGGCGATCAGGCCGAACTCGGCGGCGTAGCCGCGGATCGCATTGCTCAGCTGGGTGCGCCGGGCGATCAGTCCGTCGCGGATCCCCGTCAGCAT
>NZ_JAQMIL010000244.1:0-395 GCF_029990105.1 Bradyrhizobium sp. Arg237L
ATGCTGACGGGGATCCGCGACGGACTGATCGCCCGGCGCACCCAGCTGAGCAATGCGATCCGCGGCTACGCTGCCGAGTTCGGCCTGATCGCCGCCAAGGGGGTGGACAAGATCGAGCCGCTGTTGGCGCGGATTGCGCAGGACGAGAATCTTCCGGAGCTGGCGCGTGAGCTGTTCGTGGTACAGGGGCGTGAATACGCAAGGCTCGGGACCGAGCTGAAGGAGATCGAGGCCAAGCTGTTGGCTTGGCACCGGGCCAATGCCCTCAGCCGGCGCCTGGCGCAAATCCCCTCGATCGGCCCTATCATTGCGACCAGGATGGTGATGAAGACGTCCGATCCAGCCGCGTTCCGCTCCGGCCGGCACTTTGCCGCCTGGCTCGGCCTCACACCAAA
>NZ_JAQMIL010000245.1:0-363 GCF_029990105.1 Bradyrhizobium sp. Arg237L
CCGGTGGCCACCGGCCAAGACGCTAAATCGCTTCCATCGCACAAATCATGCCCGTGCAGATACAAGGGGTTATCTCCACGAGCGACCGTGGTTGTGGAGAGAAACCCCTCACCTAAGTTGAGTTCGCGGCCGACGCCGGAGCAGCCCTCTCCCACAAGAGGAGAGGGCGCATCAAGCGGCACCTCGCAACGAGGAATGAGACTCGAATCAATTGTCAAACAGCGTGAGGATGTGAGTTCGCGTTCTCGCGGCATGAGTTGCCCGAGCTTTGCGTTCGTTTCACCCTCTCATCAGACAGAGGGCGCAGGGAAAGCCGGGTGCTGGTTGCACCCGTGGGTCCCGTGCAACAAAAAGCACGGGGGT
>NZ_JAQMIL010000246.1:0-358 GCF_029990105.1 Bradyrhizobium sp. Arg237L
CCCGCAGCCGCCCGGAAAGGGCGGGCAGAGCGCGTCCGCTCTGCCCAGCCAGTTCAGACATCGACCTGTTCTGCTATTGCAAGTGCGTCATCGACCTCTATTCCGAGATAGCGGACCGTACTCTCGATTTTTGTATGCCCCAGCAGAAGCTGCACGGCTCGCAAATTACCGGTGCGGCGATAGATGAGCGTCGCCTTGGTTCGACGAAGAGAATGCGTGCCGAACAGATGAGGATCCAATCCTATACCGGCCAGCCAGTCAGATAGGCGCGCATACTGCCGTGTTGTCAGGTTGCAGTCCGGCCCTCTGCGGCCGGTGAACAGACGATCTCCTGGCTTCTTGCCCGTTGCCCGCAGAT
>NZ_JAQMIL010000247.1:0-353 GCF_029990105.1 Bradyrhizobium sp. Arg237L
GGCGGCGGGATTTCCGAGTAGACATAATACTTCAGATAAGACAGCTCGCCTTCGTCCGGATTGGGCGAAGCCGGCGGACGGCCCTGTCGTAGCGTTCCCTCGTTCTCGGCCGGCGCAGCCTCAAGGCTGGCACTGGCCTGCAACATTCGTCCTTGCCGCAGCGAACTGGTCGCATCGGACGGCATCACCGCGTCCGGCGCCGCGGCGCTGGATCCCTCCCCAACAATCGCATTAGCCGATGATCTTGTATCGAATTTCGCATCGAGGACGGGGGCCGGCAATGCTGCGAGGGCGTTTGTCAGGACCGTCGTCACATTCAGCGGGATGGCGCTGAATGCATCAGCAACTCTCGC
>NZ_JAQMIL010000248.1:0-353 GCF_029990105.1 Bradyrhizobium sp. Arg237L
TCCAGCGTCTCGTCGCGCTCGGCGAGGCGCTTGTTGAACTCGTCGACGGCCTCGCGATGCTGCTTCTCGGTGTCGCGAACCTGCTTCTTGGCGGCGTCGACCTGGGCTTTCGCCGCGGCCTTGTCCCGCTCGGCGTCGGCCAGCTTGGCCTGCAGCGCCGTCCGCTGGTCCTCCAATTGCCGGGTCTGCAGGGTGGCGCTGCGCAGGGCTTCGCGGAGCCGATCGGTCTCGGCATCGGCGCGGGCGGGTTCGAGAGGCGAACACACCGCGACGGCGGCCGTGAGGAAGGTGAGGATGCGTATCTTCATGATCAGAACTTTGCGTTGAGATCGACCAGCAGGACGTCGACGGCA
>NZ_JAQMIL010000249.1:0-353 GCF_029990105.1 Bradyrhizobium sp. Arg237L
GCGAGAGTTGCTGATGCATTCAGCGCCATCCCGCTGAATGTGACGACGGTCCTGACAAACGCCCTCGCAGCGTTGCCGGCCCCGGTCCTCGAGGCGAAATTCGATACAAGATCATCGGCTAATGCGATTGTTGCGGAGGGATTCAGCGCCGCGGCGCCGGACGCGGTGATGCCGTCCGATGTGCCCAGTTCGCTGCGGCAAGGACGAATGTTGCAGGCCAGTGCCAGCCTTGAGGCTGCGCCGCCCGAGAACGAGGCAACGCCACAGCAGGGCCGTCCGCCTGCTTCGCCCAATCCGGACGAAGGCGAGCTGTCTTATCTGAAGTATTATGTCTACTCGGAAATCCCGCCGCC
>NZ_JAQMIL010000250.1:0-347 GCF_029990105.1 Bradyrhizobium sp. Arg237L
CCCAGAACGCATCATCATAGGGATAGCCCCAGAAGGTGTAGTCATAAATGTCATAGAAAGCGAACGGCCAGAACAAGGGGCCGACCCATCCAAAACCGCCATCGCGGTGGCGCCACCACGACCAGTTGCCACCGTGCCACGCCGCCGTGGCTAAGCTCGCAGTGATGAACGCGCGGGTGCGCGGATCGCGCAACGCGACGGTGCTGTTCAGCGCTCGGTTGATAGGGCGCGCGTTCAGTGAACGCCGCACGGCGTTGGCGTTCCGCGCCACGTTGACGTGCCTCGCCGCAAGCGCGGAGGCGCCGACCGCCGCGGCTCTGTTGTGCGGCGCGAACGATCGCTGGCTG
>NZ_JAQMIL010000251.1:0-346 GCF_029990105.1 Bradyrhizobium sp. Arg237L
TAAGGGCAAGATCGTTGGCGCGAAGCCGCCACTCCGCCCCAAGCACGTCTGGTCCATTCGAACGAAGCTCCTAGTCGAGGGTCGGACTCGCGATCTGGCGCTGTTCAACATAGCCATCGACAGCAAGCTCCGTGGTTGCGACGTAGTCGCCTTAAAAGTCGATGACCTTGCACCAAGCGGCTATGCATCCGATAGAGCGAGCGTCCGCCAGAAGAAGACGGGCCGTCCCATAAAATTCGAACTTACTGAGACGACTCGGCAGGCCATCGATGACTATCTGCGGGCAACGGGCAAGAAGCCAGGAGATCGTCTGTTCACCGGCCGCAGAGGGCCGGACTGCAACCTG
>NZ_JAQMIL010000252.1:0-345 GCF_029990105.1 Bradyrhizobium sp. Arg237L
TAAGGGCAAGATCGTTGGCGCGAAGCCGCCACTCCGCCCCAAGCACGTCTGGTCCATTCGAACGAAGCTCCAAGTCGAGGGTCGGACGCGCGATCTGGCCTGTTCAACATAGCCATCGACAGCAAGCTCCGCGGTTGCGACGTAGTCGCCTTAAAAGTCGATGACCTTGCACCAAGCGGCTATGCATCCGAAAGAGCGAGCGTCCGCCAGAAGAAGACGGGCCGTCCCGTAAAATTCGAACTTACTGAGACGACTCGGCAGGCCATCGATGACCATCTGCGGGCAACGGGCAAGAAGCCAGGAGATCGTCTGTTCACCGGCCGCAGAGGGCCGGACTGCAACCTG
>NZ_JAQMIL010000253.1:0-340 GCF_029990105.1 Bradyrhizobium sp. Arg237L
CGTTGACCGCGAACGGCAGCACGTTGGCCGGCAGTCCATCGCCGAACCGCGCCAGCGCGTCGATCAGCGGCACACCATGTGCCTCGTCATGCACCAGCACGATCGCCTGTTCGCCGCCGGCTTCGCGATAGGTGATCAGCAGCGCGCGCAATTTGCGCATCAGCGTGTCTTCCGGCGGCAGGGCGTAGGACGCAGCGCCGGTCGGGCAGGCCGCCGCGCATTGGCCGCAACCCGCGCAGATGTTCGGATCGATCGCGACATGATCGCCGGCCGGCGTGATTGCGCCTGCAGGGCAGAGATCGAGGCAGCGGGTGCAGCCGATGCGTCCCGAGCGCGAATG
>NZ_JAQMIL010000254.1:0-340 GCF_029990105.1 Bradyrhizobium sp. Arg237L
GCGATACGGACGGCATCTTGCTTGAGGTGGCGTCGGCAAAGATTCGCTGCGGCGAGGCCGCCGACAAGGGCGCGTCGATCGCGCATCAGGTGCACGGCGCCATCGGTTTCACGGCCGAGCATGTACTGCATCGCCTGACATTGCGCGCTCTGGCGTGGCGGGATGATTTTGGAAGCGAGAGCTACTGGTCCTCCGAACTCGGCTGGTGGATCGGCAGGCGCGGCGCCGATGAACTATGGCCGCTGATCGCGTCGCGTTGACCGGATTTAGGAGCCAAGACCATGACAACAGCATTGCGATTCGATCCCATCCGGCTGCCGGAGCATTGCCAGGAGTTGCG
>NZ_JAQMIL010000255.1:0-340 GCF_029990105.1 Bradyrhizobium sp. Arg237L
CATTCGCGCTCGGGACGCATCGGCTGCACCCGCTGCCTCGATCTCTGCCCTGCAGGCGCAATCACGCCGGCTGGTGATCATGTCGCGATCGATCCTAACATCTGCGCGGGTTGCGGCCAATGCGCGGCGGCCTGCCCGACCGGCGCTGCGTCCTACGCGCTGCCGCCGGAAGACACGCTGATGCGCAAATTGCGCGCGCTGCTGATCGCCTATCGCGAGGCCGGCGGCGAGCAGGCGATCGTGCTGGTGCATGACGATGCGCATGGTACGCCGCTGATCGACGCGCTGGCGCGGTTCGGCGATGGACTGCCGGCCAACGTGCTGCCGTTCGCGGTCAACG
>NZ_JAQMIL010000256.1:0-339 GCF_029990105.1 Bradyrhizobium sp. Arg237L
GCGATACGGACGGCATCTTGCTTGAGGTGGCGTCGGCAAAGATTCGCTGCGGCGAGGCCGCCGACAAGGGCACGTCGATCGCGCATCAGGTGCACGGCGCCATCGGCTTCACGGCCGAGCATGTACTGCATCGCCTGACATTGCGCGCTCTGGCGTGGCGAGATGATTTTGGAAGCGAGAGCTACTGGTCCTCCGAACTCGGCCGGTGGATCGGCAGGCGCGGCGCCGATGAACTGTGGCCGCTGATTGCATCGCGTTAACCGGATTGGGAGCCAAGACCATGACAACAGCATTGCGATTCGATCCCATCCGGCTGCCGGAGCATTGCCAGGAGTTGCG
>NZ_JAQMIL010000257.1:0-337 GCF_029990105.1 Bradyrhizobium sp. Arg237L
TAGCCGATCGCGGCTACTTCAACAGCCCGGAGATCCTTGCGTGCCACGAGGCCGGCATCACAGTGACTCTGTCCAAGCCGCTAGCGTCGGGCGCCAAATCGAAAGGGCGCTTCGGCAAGCAGGACTTTGTCTATTTGCCGGAAGAAGACGCCTATCGCTGCCCAGCTGGAGAGCGGCTGCCATATCGCTACACGAACGAAGAAGACGGCAAGATGCTGCGGCGCTACTGGACCACGGCCTGTCAAAGCTGCTCACTCAAGTCCCAATGCACGACAGGGCCAGAGCGGCGGATTACACGATGGGAGCATGAGCACGTGCTCGATGCTGTCCAGCAGCG
>NZ_JAQMIL010000258.1:0-336 GCF_029990105.1 Bradyrhizobium sp. Arg237L
TGTAAAAACGTCTGAGGAGGACGCGGGTTATGAGGTCCGGGACTGGGTGTCTCATGCCGCGATCGCAGCGATGAGCGGCTTGACCCCGACAATGTTCATGACCCGCGTCAGATTGTAGGCCAAGACGGATAGTGCCATCTCGGCGGCTACTTTCGGAAGCGTTTTGGTCAGGAAGTGTGTCGCTCCCATGCGGGCCTTCATCGTGCCGAACGGATGCTCGACCGTTTCTCGACGCTGGCGCATGGCTTGTGGATTTGCATCAAGGCGCTGCTGGACAGCATCGAGCACGTGCTCATGCTCCCATCGTGTAATCCGCCGCTCTGGCCCTGTCGTGCA
>NZ_JAQMIL010000259.1:0-335 GCF_029990105.1 Bradyrhizobium sp. Arg237L
ACGAAGTTCGTGATCCCAGCCGCTTCCAGCAGCCGGTGCAGCCAGAAGCCGTCATAGCCGGCCTCGTAGCAGCTCACCACCCGCGGCGCCGCGCCAAGCTTCGACGTCGCCCGCGCCTTGACCTCCTCGATCAGCGCCAGCAGCCCGGCATGATCGCCGCCTTCCAGCTTGTGGCGCGATATCCGGTCCCGATCCGGACTGTGCAGCGTCACCAGCCACGTCTTCTGACTCAGTTCGATCGCAACGAAAATCGTGCCACAATGCCCGGCGGTGGGCGTGCTCTTGGTCGATGCTTGCATCAGACTCTCCGATGGTTCGAGTGTGGAAACCCAAAC
>NZ_JAQMIL010000260.1:0-331 GCF_029990105.1 Bradyrhizobium sp. Arg237L
CGCTGCTGGACAGCATCGAGCACGTGCTCATGCTCCCATCGTGTAATCCGCCGCTCTGGCCCTGTCGTGCACTGGGACTTGAGTGAGCAGCTTTGACAGGCCGTGGTCCAGTAGCGCCGCAGCATCTTGCCGTCTTCTTCATTCGTGTAGCGATATGGCAGCCGCTCTCCAGCTGGATAGGCGTCTTCTTCCGGCAAATAGACAAAGTCCTGCTTGCCGAAACGCCCTTTCGATTTGGCGCCCGACGTTAGCGGCTTGGGCAGAGTCACTGTGATGCCGGCCTCGTGGCACGCAAGGATCTCCGGGCTGTTGAAGTAGCCGCGATCGGCTA
>NZ_JAQMIL010000261.1:0-326 GCF_029990105.1 Bradyrhizobium sp. Arg237L
GCTGCGAGGGCGTTTGTCAGGACCGTCGTCACATTCAGCGGGATGGCGCTGAATGCATCAGCAACTCTCGCATTCGGCGTTGCGACGCTCGGGCGCGATACCGCGATCTGATAAATCGCGGCAAGCGAAGTCGCGGTCAGCGCGCCGGCAACACAGCTTGCTTGCCAAATCTTCAATGTCGCCAGCCGCGCCGCCGCGGTTTCCCCATTCAATTCCGACTGCAGATCCCCGACTTGGCGCGCACATTAAGGGGGCAAAGGGAAGACAATAGGGCGCACCTGTGGCGCAGGTGCGGCCTGTCTCGGCCGCGTCGCCAAGATCGCCTA
>NZ_JAQMIL010000262.1:0-320 GCF_029990105.1 Bradyrhizobium sp. Arg237L
GCGATGTCGAAAAAACGCGGACTGCAATCGAGAAAGATTTCGGAGTGAAGGCTATCTATTCGCCCGCCGATACGGGCGAGCCGATGGAAATCGCCAACATGATCTCGTTCGCCGAGAGGACGTTTGGGAGCGTGGACGTGCTCGTCAACAATGCCGGCATCCAGCATGTCTCGCCGATCGAGGATTTTCCGGTCGAAAAGTGGGACGCAGTGATCGCAATCAACCTCTCCGCCGCATTCCATGCGATCCGTGCCGTTACTCCCGGCATGAAGCAACGAGGCTGGGGCCGAATCATCACCACGGCCTCGGCGCATTCGCTG
>NZ_JAQMIL010000263.1:0-318 GCF_029990105.1 Bradyrhizobium sp. Arg237L
GAGATTTCGACAACCTCATTCTGGCACAACTGATGCCGTAGGGGGCCGTCCACCCCATCAACCACAGGGAGTTGTTGTGGCGCGAGCAAGCGGTTGCAGCGGAGCACATTACGAAATCCTGTGGTTATGGGTCCCGGGTCAAGCCCGGGACGACGTGGGGAGAGGTTCGGATTCAAATTTCAAACAGCGTGAGGGATGTGAGTTCGCATTCTCGCGGCGCTTTGCGTCCGAGCTTTGCGTCTCGTTCCACCCTCTCATTGAACAGAGGGCGCAGGGAAAGCCGGGTGCTGGTTGCACCCGTGGGTCCCGTGCAACAAA
>NZ_JAQMIL010000264.1:0-310 GCF_029990105.1 Bradyrhizobium sp. Arg237L
ACCGATCCTGACGCGCGCTCGATGGCGACAAGTGGCAAGGACACCGGGATCGTTGGCTATAACGTGCAGATTGCAGTCGATACGCAGCATCATCTCATCGTGGCTCACGAGGTGACCAACGTGGGCACCGATCGCCACCAACTCGCCAACATGGCCAGGCAGGCGCGCGACGAGATGGCTGTTGAGGCGCTCGAAGTCGTGGCAGACCGCGGCTATTACGATGGAGAGGAGATCAGGGACTGCGAGGAAGCCGACATCACGGTGACGTTGCCGAAGCCGATGACTTCGGGCGCCAAAGCTGCTGGCCGCT
>NZ_JAQMIL010000265.1:0-309 GCF_029990105.1 Bradyrhizobium sp. Arg237L
GGCTGGGCAAGGTCGTGCATGACTACCTCCAACAGCCAAGCCGACGTCTCCTCGAAGTCCGCGAGACCGATTTGGTCGGCTGAACGTGAAGGCATGCAATAGAAAGAGAGTGAATTGAGTGTTCTGAAGGGCAAGACGGCCGTTGTGACCGGCTCGACAAGCGGAATAGGCCTTGGGTGCGCGCGGGCATTCGCAAGCGGGGGCGCCAACATCGTGCTCAACGGGATTGGGGCACCGGGCGATGTCGAAAAAACGCGGACTGCAATCGAGAAAGATTTCGGAGTGAAGGCTATCTATTCGCCCGCCGAT
>NZ_JAQMIL010000266.1:0-302 GCF_029990105.1 Bradyrhizobium sp. Arg237L
ATCGAGCGCGCGTCAGGATCGGTCAGCGAGATCTGCTTGTCCTCGCTCTTCATCATCTCCGCATTGATCGCATTGAGCCGGGCGATCTCCTTCTTGAGCTTCTCGATCTTGCCCTTCAACCTCGCAACTTTCGCCTCTGGCACCGCATCGCCGTGCCGATCGGCGGTCTCGAGCTGCGAGAGATACCGGGCGATGCTCTCGTCGATCCGCTCCAGGCGCCGCTTCATCTTCGCCTCGGTGAAGTTCTTGTCCCGCGCATTGACCGCCTTGAACTTCGATCCATCGATGGCGACGCTCGCTGC
>NZ_JAQMIL010000267.1:0-299 GCF_029990105.1 Bradyrhizobium sp. Arg237L
ACCCAACCCAACCCTGTTCGTTGAGAGCCTTGACTCACTAAGCCCCATATGAGGGTGGGCAAAGCGAAGCGTGCCCACCATCCAACGCCGTGCTCGTGGTGGTGGGCACGCTTCGCTTTGCCCACCCTACGGCGTCGTCGCGACTTACGATTCAATTTTCAAACAGCGGAGGGGATGTGAGTTCGCGTTCTCGCGGCGCGCTGCGCCCGAGCTTTGCATCACTTTCCGCCCTCCTCGATAGCAGAGGGCGCAGGGAAAGCCGGGTGCCGGTTGCACCCATGGGTCCCGTGCAACAAAAA
>NZ_JAQMIL010000268.1:0-297 GCF_029990105.1 Bradyrhizobium sp. Arg237L
AGCCGAGCAAAGTCATCTGCGAAGCTGTAAGGCGGACCAGTTCATTGTGCCGTAAGCTCGATTATGCCGAACACTTGAAAGGGTCGCTTGAAATTGCTCATGATTGTCCTGTTAGTAGTCGGCATAATCGGCAAGGCCTGAAAGCGAGCGGGCGGCTGACTTGTGGACATGGCCGTGTCAGTATTTTAGGCCAGTATCGCACAGCACAGTGGCAACGGTCGCATCAACCTTCAATCGACCAGATCTAAGTAGCTTCGCTGCGGCGCAGACATTGGCGGCAGCAGAGTAGCCGACGTA
>NZ_JAQMIL010000269.1:0-297 GCF_029990105.1 Bradyrhizobium sp. Arg237L
TACGTCGGCTACTCTGCTGCCGCCAATGTCTGCGCCGCAGCGAAGCTACTTAGATCTGGTCGATTGAAGGTCGATGCGACCGTTGCCACTGTGCTGTGCGATACCGGCCTAAAATACTGACGCCGCCATGTCCACAAGTCAGCCGCTCGCTCGCTTTCAGGCCTTGCCGATTATGCCGACTACTAACAGGACAATCATGAGCAATTTCAATCGACCCTTTCAAGGATTCGGCATAATCGAGCTTACGGCACAATGAACTGGTCCGCCTTACAGCTTCGCAGATGACTTTGCTCGGCT
>NZ_JAQMIL010000270.1:0-296 GCF_029990105.1 Bradyrhizobium sp. Arg237L
GGAGCCAAGACCATGACAACAGCATTGCGATTCGATCCCATCCGGCTGCCGGAGCATTGCCAGGAGTTGCGTCGCGAAGTCCGCGCATTCCTTGCAGACGAGATTTCGGCCGGGACCTTTGATCCCCTGAGACCGGGAAGCGCTGAAGGTGAAGACGCCAAGGCGTTTAGCCGGCGCGTCGGCCAGCGCGGCTGGATCGGGATGACCTGGCCGAAAAGATACGGCGGTCAGGAGCGCAGCTTTCTGGAGCGCTACGTGGTGACCGAAGAGATGTGTGTAGCCAACGCGCCGGTTCG
>NZ_JAQMIL010000271.1:0-294 GCF_029990105.1 Bradyrhizobium sp. Arg237L
TGGTTAGCCGGCGCCGAGGCCTCGTTCATCACCGGCACGTTCCTCGATGTCACTGGCGGCAAGTGAGTAACAGGAATTGGCGCCGGGATCTTTCCTCGACGCACCATCAAGTGGCAAACGATGCGACTTGGAGGCCGCGCCTTTCGAGAAGACTTGCTCGCGCATGCGGCAGATATGAGCAATTGAATTGCTGCCCTCGGAAAGATCCATGTCAGCTTCTGGCCCCGCAGCCGCCCGGAAAGGGCGGGCAGAGCGCGTCCGCTCTGCCCAGCCAGTTCAGACATCGACCTGTTC
>NZ_JAQMIL010000272.1:0-293 GCF_029990105.1 Bradyrhizobium sp. Arg237L
TTCAACAAGCGCCTCGCCGAGCGCGACGAGACGCTGGAGAAATGGAAGTCGGCCTATGAAGAGGCGGCCAATGTCGCGCGCGACAAGGACGCCGCGCGGGCCAAGTTCGAGGGCGAGGCCAACGCCTACAAGGCCTCGACCAAAGGCTGCGTCGCCAAGAACGACCAGATGCTGAAGGCCGGCCGCGAGCTCCTGAAGCAGTACAAGAGCGTCACGATCGGCGACACGATCGTCGCGCATGAGCCGATGCTGGGGCTGCGTCGGGTGGAAATCCAGAACAACATCCAGGACAG
>NZ_JAQMIL010000273.1:0-290 GCF_029990105.1 Bradyrhizobium sp. Arg237L
CAGTGCGGCCTGTGCAAGTCGACCTGTCCGGAGAAGGTGATCACGCTGGTGCCGCGGCTCGATTTCGGCGCGTCAAGAGCCCCTGCCCGCATCCTCAAGGAGGAAGAGCCATTCTCGTGCATCCGCTGCGGCAAGCCGTTCGGCGTCAAGAGCACGATCGAGCGCGTGGTCGCCAAGCTCGAAGGCAAGCACTGGATGTATAAGGATTCGCCGCGCAAGCTCGACGTCATCAAGATGTGCGACGATTGCCGCGTCAACTTCGTCGCCGAACAGGGCTTTGAATCCTACGG
>NZ_JAQMIL010000274.1:0-290 GCF_029990105.1 Bradyrhizobium sp. Arg237L
CCGTAGGATTCAAAGCCCTGTTCGGCGACGAAGTTGACGCGGCAATCGTCGCACATCTTGATGACGTCGAGTTTGCGCGGCGAATCCTTGTACATCCAGTGCTTGCCTTCGAGCTTGGCGATCACGCGCTCGATCGTGCTCTTGACGCCGAACGGCTTGCCGCAGCGGATGCACGAGAACGGCTCCTCCTCCTTGAGGATGCGGGCAGGGGCTCTTGCGGCGCCGAAATCGAGCCGCGGCACCAGCGTGATCACCTTCTCCGGACAGGTCGACTTGCACAGGCCGCACTG
>NZ_JAQMIL010000275.1:0-285 GCF_029990105.1 Bradyrhizobium sp. Arg237L
GGGTTTTTGCGGTGAGAGGGCGGCGCGCGGAGCCATGCGTAGCGCAGCGCGACGACCGGGCCCCGGGTGAGGATTGGCTTCCGAAGATTTCTGCAGCTCACTGCATCACCTCATATCCGGTCGGATCGGCTGATCCGTACCCACCTTCCGCATGCTTGCGGCGAGGAAGCCAAGAGGATGAGACCCATCTACAAAACGGCGTTGTGGAAGCCCTTGGGTGGCACGGTCATCATCCATCCTGTACGGGGCGCGCGGCGCGGGCCGCCTTCGCCCTGGTTGGTTTGT
>NZ_JAQMIL010000276.1:0-273 GCF_029990105.1 Bradyrhizobium sp. Arg237L
GGCTGGGCAAGGTCGTGCATGACTACCTCCAACAGCCAAGCCGACGTCTCCTCGAAGTCCGCGAGACCGATCTGGTCGGCTGAACGTGAAGGCATGCAATAGAAGGAGAGTGAATTGAGTGTTCTGAAGGGCAAGACGGCCGTTGTGACCCGGCTCACAAGCGGGGGCGCCAACATCGTGCTCAACGGGATTGGGGCACCGCGCGATGTCGAAAAAACGCGGACTGCAATCGAGAAAGATTTCGGAGTGAAGGCTATCTATTCGCCCGCCGAT
>NZ_JAQMIL010000277.1:0-264 GCF_029990105.1 Bradyrhizobium sp. Arg237L
CTCCGATGGTTCGAGTGTGGAAACCCAAACCTACCGGAAAGGGCGCGCTCACCGCCCCATGGAATCTACGACTTTGACGAAGACACATGCGCGATGCCAGTTGATGTGCCCTCGCCCCTTGTGGGAGAGGGCAGCTCAGGCGCGGGCCACCAACACGTTTGGGTGAGGGGTTCTCTCCACGAGCGCTGTCACTCGCGGAGACAACCCCTTGTATCTGCACGGGCATGATTTGTGCGATGGAAGCGATTTAGCGTCTTGGCCGGT
>NZ_JAQMIL010000278.1:0-257 GCF_029990105.1 Bradyrhizobium sp. Arg237L
TCCGGTCTTGTGGCGCCCGATCCGCAAGACCCCGGCGGGCCAGCCGCCGCGCCGTTCCGCACCACGACGCGCCATGTCGGCCTCGGCTTCGCCGCCTGCGACTGCCTGACCGACCAGGTGCTGCCCGACCTGGCGCAGGCCGCGCGCGCCCTGATCGCGCAGCAGCGCTCGATCCGCGCCCCTGGGACGGCGCAATGGCCATCCCAGGTGCTGCCCGCAAGCGCCGCCTTTTGATGCCGATGACGCGGGGATTGTCG
>NZ_JAQMIL010000279.1:0-250 GCF_029990105.1 Bradyrhizobium sp. Arg237L
ACGGGGGTAGGACCACAGGTTCAACCGAAGCATTCCGGCTTTCCCTGCGCGATGGTTTACGGCTTATTTCGCGCTCTCCCCGGTGACCGGGCTCTTTTGCCACCGTCGCTCTGCAGATTAACCGCAGAACTTAGCGCCAGCGTCGGGGCGCCAGGACCACACGACTTCGCCGTCCGCACTGCGCGCGCTCGTCAGTCGCACGCATCGCGTCCACCGCATCTCACCGCAACGTTCGTGACGATCGCGAGCC
>NZ_JAQMIL010000280.1:0-249 GCF_029990105.1 Bradyrhizobium sp. Arg237L
GCCCTTGTCGGCGGCCTCGCCGCAGCGAATCTTTGCCGACGCCACCTCAAGCAAGATGCCGTCCGTATCGCGCGGATCCGCGCTCATCGCATCGGCCGCAGAAGTCGCCGCAGTGACCGCGGCGGCGACCTCGCCACCTAGTCGCGCGAGATTATGCTGCACCGCTTGATATTTCGAGATGGTTCGCTCGAAGGCAACGCGTTCCGTCGAATAACGCACGGACAACTCCAGCATCGCCTCCAGCGCCCC
>NZ_JAQMIL010000281.1:0-242 GCF_029990105.1 Bradyrhizobium sp. Arg237L
GCGAGCGCAGCGAAGCAATCCATGCCTCCACACGCGGCGCGATGGATTGCTTCGCTGCGCTCGCAATGACGAGGTGAAGTCTGATTCAATTGTCAAACAGCGGAGAGGATGTGAGTTCGCGTTCTCGCGGCATGCACTGCCCGAGGTTTGCGTGGCCGTTACCCTCCTCGAAAGACAGAGGGCGCAGGGAAAGCCGGGTGCTGGTTGCACCCGTGGGTCCCGTGCAACAAAAAGCACGGGGG
>NZ_JAQMIL010000282.1:0-234 GCF_029990105.1 Bradyrhizobium sp. Arg237L
TGTTGCACGGGACCCACGGGTGCAACCAGCACCCGGCTTTCCCTGCGCCCTCTGATATCGAGGAGGGTGAAGATGACGCAAAACTCGGGCACATCGCGCCGCGAGAGTGCGGACTCGCATCCTCTCGCTGTTTGAAAATTGAATCATGACTCGCGGCAACGCCGTAGGGTGGGCAAAGCGACTTGTCCGCCGTAGCTCAACGAGCGAAGGCGGAAGCGTGCCCACCATCGCGAG
>NZ_JAQMIL010000283.1:0-226 GCF_029990105.1 Bradyrhizobium sp. Arg237L
CTGCGCGATGGTGTTACGGCTTACTTCGTGCTCTCCCCGGTGACCGGGCTTTCTTGCCACCGTCACTTCGTGAGAAGCTTAGCGCCAGCGTCGGGGCGCCAGGACCACACGACTTCGCCGTCCGCACTGCGCGTGCTCGTCAGTCACACGCATCGCGTCCACCGCATCCCACCGCAACGTTCGTGACGATCGCGACCCGCCCCTCATCCGCCGTGAGACGCGCGGA
>NZ_JAQMIL010000284.1:0-226 GCF_029990105.1 Bradyrhizobium sp. Arg237L
AGGAAGGTGAGGATGCGTATCTTCATGATCAGAACTTTGCGTTGAGATCGACCAGCAGGACGTCGACGGCATAGGGCGAGCCGGCGATGTTGTTGGCGCTCAGCCAGCGCATCGACGCCCACACGTTCTCGCTGAGGCCGACATTGGCGCCGAGGAAGTAGCCCTTGAGGTTGGTGCCGCCGAGCCCGAAATCAGAATCGGCGAAGGCATCGAGCGTCGCGTCCGA
>NZ_JAQMIL010000285.1:0-223 GCF_029990105.1 Bradyrhizobium sp. Arg237L
ACGCGCAAGCGGCCGCGAAGGTCACCGGCGGGTAGGATCGTTTCCTTGGCAACATCGATCTCGGCGCAGACTCTGGCGGCGTGATCTCGGAACGTGGCACCCGCTTCTGTGAGGGCGGCGCCGCGAGTGGTTCGTGCAAGCAGCTGGACGCCGAGGTCTGCTTCAAGCCGAGCGAGCTGCCGACTGACGATCGACTTGGAGACGCCGAGCCGGCGCGCAGCAG
>NZ_JAQMIL010000286.1:0-222 GCF_029990105.1 Bradyrhizobium sp. Arg237L
CAGAGTCACTGTGATGCCGGCCTCGTGGCACGCAAGGATCTCCGGGCTGTTGAAGTAGCCGCGATCGGCTACAGCCTCGAGCGTTTCCGTCTGGAGAACATCTTTTGCCTGCTTGCCCATGTTAGCAAGTTGCGCCCGATCCGAGCCGCTGTTCGTCACCTCATGCGTCACAATCAGATGGTGCTCGGTGTCCACGGCGATCTGTACGTTGTAGCCGACGAC
>NZ_JAQMIL010000287.1:0-221 GCF_029990105.1 Bradyrhizobium sp. Arg237L
GGCTCGCGATCGTCACGAACGTTGCGGTGAGATGCGGTGGACGCGATGCGTGCGACTGACGAGCGCGCGCATCACGGACGGCGAAGTCGTGTGCTCCTGGCGCCCCGACGCTGGCGCTAAGTTTTTCGCGCGAACAGTTCGCGCGAGAGGCGACGGTGGCAAGAAAGCCCGGTCACCGGGGAGAGCACGAAATAAGCCGTAACACCATCGCGCAGGGAAAG
>NZ_JAQMIL010000288.1:0-210 GCF_029990105.1 Bradyrhizobium sp. Arg237L
TCGCGATGGTGGGCACGCTTCCGCCTTCGCTCGTTGAGCTACGGCGGACAAGTCGCTTTGCCCACCCTACAGCATCGCCGCGAGTCATGATTCAATTTTCAAACAGCATGAGGATGCGAGTCCGCGTTCTCGCGGCGCGTTGCGTCCGAGCTTTGCGTACCTTTCCACCCTCCTCGATATCAGAGGGCGCAGGGAAAGCCGGGTGCCGGT
>NZ_JAQMIL010000289.1:0-202 GCF_029990105.1 Bradyrhizobium sp. Arg237L
TCATAGACCTTCTGCAGGTCGTCCTCGCTCGGGAAGCTCGCCGGCGGGGTCGAGACCTGCTGCAGATAGAGTTCGGCGACCGCGCTCTCGCGCACCCGGTCGAGCTGCTCGGCGATGGCGGGCTGTTGATCCCACTTCTTGGCCGCGACCTCCTGCAGCACCAGGCGGTTGGCGAGCATCAACCGCACCGCCTGGCTGAGCA